>JAHYJE010000017.1 GCA_019429105.1 Syntrophobacterales bacterium | reverse complement strand
GATCATCAGGCACCTGACCTGTATCGTAAAAATAGTATTTCGGGGATTTCAAGATGGACCTCGCAATGTTTCGGTGAAAAGGGGGCACCTTGAAAACGACATAGAGCGTCTCCAGAATGTCAAGCCATCTCTTGACGGTCTTGTCCGAGCACTGAAGATCTTCCGCCAGAGAACTGTAAGATATCGGACTTCCGACTTTTTTCCTCAAAAGCTGAATCAGGGTCTCGATGGATGTTATCTGCTGGACGTTTTCGAGATCGATCAAGTCCTGCTTTAAAATGATATCAAGATGACTCCTTTTCCAGCGGTTGTAATATGTTTCGTCACCCTCCAGAAAGGGTTCGGGAAATCCGCCGATCTTTAAAAGTCTGTCAAGCTTCTCGTCGAGCCCATCAGTTCCTGAAACGTTCTTGATCTCTTTCAGATCGAGGGGATGAAGTCTGAACTGGAAAAACCTTCCCGCCAGGGAATCGCCCGCCTTCTTAAAGACGTCGAGCTTCGCGCTTCCGGTAACAACAAGCGAGGGAGGAATTTTTTCCGCGTCGTAGATACCCTTCAGCCAGGATTTCCAGTTTTTTAATTTATGAAGCTCATCAAAAATGACAAGTTCCCGGGAACGGTCCCACGATTTATCCATCAGACTGAGGCGGTGTTCGGCGTAATCATAATTTAAATAATCGAAATTATTGCTGAGCATCTTAGCCAGGGTCGTCTTGCCCGCCTGCCTTGGCCCGGTAAGCAGGACAATTTTTCTTTTGAGGTCTTTCTGAATGTATTCTTCAAGATATCTCTTCATGGCGACCATTCTATCCTTCATTCCGAAATAGTCAAGACTTTTTCGGAATGAGAAAAGGGTAGGGGCTGCTTTTCTCGCCCGGTTTGCCAACGCGCCTTCACAAAACCACCCGGATATACTCCCGATCGAGTTCGATCCCGTAGCGGGTGTGCGGTCTGGTTCCGGTTGCTGCAATCATGATCCTTGCCGCGTTGGGAGCGCCGAAACCGCGCTCCAGGTCGCGGTTGATCTTGACCCGGTAGGAGTTGAAATTCTCGGCGTTCAGATTCGTGATGCCGGTGTCGCTCATCTCGGAAACGGTGCATCCGCCGGTCGCGAGCCGGTAGAGTTCGGTGATTATCTCCTGACGATCGGCTAAGTCGTAAAACCCTATCCAGCAATCCCGGCAGTCGCGGCAGCCGGGAGAAGCGAGCGGTGGCGCCGCGTGGTAGGGTGCGGTATCCTCGGAACGTATCACGGACGCATCTTGCTTGTCAGCTCTTCTGCCATGTTGGATGGGAGAGTCGGCAATTCGCGTCTCCGCTTTTTGGGCTTCCCGTGTCTCCTCTTCCGGAAAGATCGCATCGACCGTTCGGGGGAGCGCCGAAGGGGCCAGGCGGAGGCAATCCTTCTTGAGAAGGACAAAAAAGGCGTAGAGCGCCAGACGCGCGGGCATCATGTCGAACTCGCGCCGCTGATAGACAACCTTTCCGGCGGGGATATCGATCATCAAAAGCGGCGGCTCGTCGCCGATGAGGCTCTGCATCAGCTCCGCCGGTTTTTTGGGCGTCCTGAGCAGTTCGTCGGAGATGCGTTCCCGCACCGAAACGAACGGAAGGGGAAGCAAAGTTACCTTCGCCCAGCGAGTTTCCTTGAAAAACGGCTGGTTGTTATTGTCGATCAACTGGATTAGATGCGATCGGCGGGGCGGATAGAAAAAAACGCCGCTGCCTTCGAACTCCGGGAAGACCAGCACATGGTAGATGCGATCCTGCGGTCGGCCGTAGAGCTGGGCGGCAACCATCAGGCAGGCGCTCATCGTCTTTCGGCCCCCGGCGATGGAAAAAAAGACCGCCGTTTCCGGTTCGGAGGTGAAAAAGAAGGTCAGTTCAAAGCACATCTTGAGCAGCGCCTCGTTGTCATCCTCGTCTTCAATGTCGCCGATTTCGTTTCCGCGGGCGTCTTTGACCACATGGATATTTTCGAAACCGAACTTTATTGCTCCCCGGTCGATCCCGTAATCGTCGAAATAGGCGTAGTTACGCCCGTCGGCGGGAGAAAGAAGCGACGCCGCGACGGCAGCCTTGCCCGCTCTGGTGGTGATCAGGTGGATCGCGTCCACGCGCTTTCCCTGCTGGTGGAGGGCGTAGAGCGTCTCCGTAACAACTTGCGGGCTTAAGCCGACACCGGCAAGCAGGATGTTTTTCATAGAGCCCCCTCTACGAAAGGCAGCAGCGCGATCTTTCCCAAGCCAAAGGTTGTCTGCTTTCCCAGATGGGTCTTTTCGCAGAAACGGATCAGCGGAATGAATTCGGAAAGGTCTCCGGAATAGCAAACATCCCCGCTCATTCCCCCCATCAGCATCGCCTGATCCTGACGGTTGGAGTAGCGTTTCCAGTCGAACCACTTGACAGGAGACGATTCCGTTGCGACAAGCTGCGCCCTCGCCACTAAGCCCCGGTAATCGAGGGGAGGTTCCCACGCGCCGTGGGAATTTTCCAGCGACGAGATCCGGCGGAGCATCGCTCTCACCAGAACATGAAACGGCAGCTCCGCCTTGAGATTGTTTTCAAATTTCAGCCGCAGCGGGGTTGCGAGCCGCAGGGTAATCTTTGAGGCGGGCGTCGGCGCCCCCACGGACAGCTCCTCGGCGAAGGGGCCCGCGTGGATCATTTTGCCCCCGCTTTCATAGATAACCCGCTCCCCCGCGGCCACCCGTTTGAGGTCGAAGGAGGCGCGCTTGCCGTTCACCGCTTTGCCCACCCCGATTGAGCCCATTTCCCGAAAGGCGTAGATGAAATAAGGCAGATCCTCGTTGGCCTGTCCGAACAGCAGCAGCGTGAAATTGATCTCTTCGCCTCCGGCGTATTTTGTGCGGGATTCGTCGGGCGGCTCGATAACGTAGGGATGGGGAGGGGCCGCGATGCGGTTCTTTGACGCAAAATGTGTGTCATCGGAAGGGGCTCGATCCGCAGTAAGATCCCCCGCTGGCAATTCAAATATTCTGAAATACACGCATTTTTCTTTTAGCAGGCAATCAGCGCACCCCTGGAGTTTCAGTGCGCAGACCACCTTTTTCAGGGAATGGCCGAAGATCCCGCGAAAGGTCGAGCCCTTGTATTCAGGCAGGATCGCGTCGTCGGTGAAGGCAAGAGAAAAGGTATAACGGCCGTACAGCATCGTCACGCTCCGTAAAAAACGTCACGGCGGGAAAACAGCCTGAATTCCATGTCTTCCGGAATCCCAGTGCGGTTGCGCCGGTGGATTATCATGCCGGGTAGAATACGCGATTATCTCTACATGGTAAAAAATTGCAATGTTTCCACACAAGTCTCGATTCTTCATACCACAGCCGCGCAGCCGCGACAACCTATAAAAACCGGGGGCAGAGATACATTTCTTTGTCGCGACCAGCATTCAGGGGCTCTCCCCGGCCCGCTTTGGTGGATCGATCATTTTACTTCCCCCTTTGTTTCTTCAAGCTCCTTATTTTGCTCTTCTTTTCTTTCCTTCGGCGAAACGATCGTCCCGGATATGCCGTGTTCCAAGACAATATCGGATGAAGTTTCAACGTCCTTCAGGATCAGGGCGACTTTCCAGCCCGACAAATTGCTGATGTTGTCGGGAACGTTAAAAAAGACGAGACCGGCCGTCTGGCCATCCGCGACGAGATTTCCACTTTTGAGCATCCGTGATTCATAATCCGCCTGGATTTTGTCGTTTGTGTTCGAGACGTTGATCAAACTCGGGATAATACCAACGATGCCGAATGCGACACCCCAACCGGCAGTTCTCCAATAGCTCTTTTTGGCCTTTGCAATCACCTGGTCGGTTGACATGACGGGGTTTCTGTTGCCGGTCGGATCGATGAGATTGATCCCGTCGGTACTGAAAACGATATTTTTCCCTCCATCTCCCTCACCGTCTTCATAGCATTCTTCATCTTCATTTCTCCATTTCTTTGCGTTTTCGGTTTTGCTTACAGCATCAATAAATGTAAAATTCCTGGTCGGGATCGATAAATATCCCCTGGCCGATGATCTCGACTTTTCCCGCGCATTTTTCGCAGAGCGGGAAATATTTCACGCCGTCCTTTGCAGGGACGATGACCGCCTCGACCCGGCGACGCATCTGCTCGAACACCCCACCCCGCGCGGTCACCTCGAAGATGGACTTCTGCACCCGAATGCCGTAATCCTTCATGATTTTCGCGATCCGGGCCAAGCGCTTCGGGTCGGCAATGTCGTAAGCGACGATCATGTCCATGAATTTCCCCCCTTTAAGACAATTTGTACTCAAGCTCCCGCGATCCCGACGCCTTTCAGACAATCATGTAGTCGAGCTGCGTGATTTTGATCCCCTCGCCGGAGATGATTACCCGGTTGATGCAGCGCGAGCAGATGCGGTAGATCCGCACCGAATCTGTCGCCAGGTCGAGTCGATGCTTGCAGTAAGAACGTATCCTGCGGATTGCCTCCTCATCGATATCGCACTCAAAAACCGATTTCTGCGTGCGGATTCCGTATTCCTTCAGGAATTTGCGCATGGCGTTGAGCCGCTTGGGACTTGTGATGTCGTAGGTTACCATCGTGATCATTTCAGCAGCACCGGCTGGTAAACGGCAGCCTCCCCTTCCAGAACCTTCCGGTAATGCACGGCCTGGAAGATCAGCGCATCGGCATACGTCAGGCTGCGCTCCGCAGGCGGATAAAAAAACGACGTTGTCAGCTTCTTTTCAAACGCCTCGATAACGCGCTCGAAGGCATGCGGATGGAGCTTCACCGGATAACGGTAAGGGGCGGGCGCCGAAGCCGGGACTACATGCTCATCGATCCGCTGCTCGGGGAGATCGAAACATTCGAAATTGTCGCTCCCTCCGGATATCCTCCCGATTGGGTCCCTTGTCACATCGGCAACAGGATTGTCCTCCATCTGCTGAAATTCCTCGCCCTCATTGGTGATTTCCCGATAAAAATCCTCCTCTTTGAGAATCTTCAGATTGAAGAGAGACAGGGTCAGCGTATCGACAATAATTGTCCGAAATTCCTCCATCAAATCGAGAACAAGCGAATAGCGGCCGTAATCGGGCGTGTGCAGGGCGCCTGGATAGGGGTCCAGCGCTGCGACGCGGCAGGCGGCATAGACCCTGTTCATCAAAAAGGTGTAGAGCAGGGACAGAATCGAGTTGACCGGATCGGTGGGCGGGCGGCGAATGCGCCGTGTGAACCCCATGTTTTCGATGAAACCGCGCGGAAACGCCGAAAAATAGATCGCGCTGCCGCGCCCTTCGTACCCACGGATGCTGTCGATGTTCGCTGCGTTGAGTAAGGGGGCCATCAGACTCTGGATTTCTCGGGCCCTCTGGCCGCAGAATTCATCGCTCCGCGTCCGTTTGAGACGCATCAGCACTGTGGCCATGTTGGAGAGTTTTCCTGCGACAATCGCCAGGGCCATCCTGACGCCAAAATCGTTGTCCCCCAGAAGGTCGTACTGACGTTTGTGCAAAAAGACGTTGCGGAACTCGGGCGACGCGATTCGGCCGAGATAGCGCCCGTTCTGCGTGAGAAAAACCGTGTCGATCTCGTAGCGCATCAACTGCGCCATCGCCCGGTGGGTGATCTCGACATTGCCGAAAATGACGATCTGGCTGAGTTTATAAGTGAAAAGCGTGTTGCAGGTCGCATCCCCCTTCTTGACCAGAAGATGCCGACCCTCCTTGATAATTTTCGCACCCTGTGTCTTGATGTACACGATCATGGCTTGCCTCCCGATTTGCGGCGACTATAAGACAAGGCAACGCCATCTTCAAGAACTGCAATGTTGCAGTTTCCATAATTCCATCGCCATCCAATAACGAAAGGGGCTTGTCCTTCGATTTGGCTTTTTAAACCTTCACGTCGGTTAAAGTGATGATTCGTTTCGGCAGGGCAATACCTCACTTTTGGACGCCTGCTGAATATTATGGATACTCCTTACTCTATTTCAGTGACCCATAATTGCAGGATTTTGATGAATCGCGTAGCACGCCTTTGGACAAATGACAAAAAACCCGCTATTTCTAACGGGTGAGCCAATTGCAAAACTATTTGTCATTCCCGAAAGCGGAGCTTAATGTACACAATGCTTCTATCGGGAATACGGTTTTTCAAGCAGTTAGAACCAGATTATGAACATTAAACTTCGTTTTCCCGCTTAAAATCATTGCGGGAATGACAGAATGTGAGAGTTTTGCAATTGGCTCGGGTTTTTGCACTTCTTCGGACTGTCCTGGATTATGAATTGGCGGAGGGAGCAGGATTCGAACCCGCGAACCTTTCGGTCAACGGTTTTCAAGACCGCCGCCATAGACCACTCGGCCATCCCTCCATGTATTTCTCATCTGCATAACTACTTGTTTCTGATCACTTCCACCCCGCCCATATAGGGACGAAGGGCGTCCGGCATTACGACGCTGCCGTCGGCCTGCTGGAAATTCTCCAGGATGGCAACGACCGTTCGGCCTACCGCCAAGCCGGAGCCATTCAGGGTATGCACCAGCTCCGTTTTGCCGGTTTCCGCCCGCCGGAAGCGGATGGAGGCCCGGCGCGCCTGAAAATCCTCGAAATTACTGCACGAGGATATCTCCCGATAGGCGTCCTGCCCGGGAAGCCATGCCTCTATATCATAGGTTTTCGCGGATGAAAAGCCCAGATCGCCGGTGCAAAGATTGATCACCCGATAGGGAATCTTCAGCCTCTTCAATACCTCTTCGGCGTTCAATGTCAGTTTTTCCAACTCATTGTAAGATTCCTCCGGTTTGGAAAACTTCACCAACTCGACCTTGTTGAACTGATGCTGACGGATCAGCCCCCGCGTATCCTTGCCGTACGAGCCGGCCTCCGCGCGAAAGCAGGGGGTATAGGCCACATAGCAAAGCGGCAATTCCGCCTCGCCGAGAATATCGCCCCGGTGGATATTGGTGACGGGAACCTCCGCCGTCGGAATCAAAAAATAGTCAAGCCCCTCCAGCTTGAAGAGATCCTCCTCAAACTTGGGGAGCTGGCCGGTGCCGGTCATGCTTTCGCGGTTGACGATGAAGGGGGGCAGCATCTCGGTATAGCCATGCTCCTGCGTATGGAGATCGAGCATGAAATTGATCAGCGCCCGCTCCAGCCTTGCCCCCGGCCCCCGGTACAGGGTAAAGCGCGCCCCGGTCAGCTTTGCCCCTACGGCAAAATCGAGGATCTTCAGCTCCTCCCCGATCTCCCAGTGCGGACGCGGCGCAAAAGAAAATTGCGGCTTCTCGCCCCAGAGGCGGACGACCGGGTTGTCATCGGCGTCCTTCCCGCAAACAACCGATTCGTGCGGGATATTCGGGATGGTCATGACGATCCGGTCGAGATCCTCGTCCGTTTTTTTGAGGTCGTCATCGAGGGCCTTGATCCGCGCCGAAACATCCCCCATCCGGGCGATTATTTCGGTTGCGTCCTCGCCTTTTTTCTTCTTTTCGCCAACCTGCCGGGAGACGGCATTGCGTTCGCTGCGAAGCTGCTCCACCTCTTGCAGCAGTTCCCGCCGGCGGTTATCCAGGAGGGAGAACCGCTCAAAGTTCATCCCCTGTCCCCGCTCGCGCATCTTGGCGGCAACAATATCCATATTTTGTCTGAGGTATTTTATGTCCAGCATGCCCCCACCTTTCCCTTTGCAAGAGGAGGTTCTCCTATCACCTCGAACAGTTGAAGTCAATCGTTTAATAGCCGCTCCGGCGGTGGCGAGGATGGATTCCATGATCGGGAGGCTTGTTTTTTTGCGAACAGTTCTGGAAAAATATGGAGGATTGTATTAAGGGGAGGCAAGGGACAATGAAATCTGCATGACAGAGCCCGTCGCAAAGGGTAACGACAATGGCGGGGCGACCCCATCCCCACCCTTGCCCTCCCCTTGAATGGCAGGGAATATGAATGCAATGTTTTCAATAAGTTGAGGTGCATTTTCGAGTGAAAAAGAAGTACTATGCCGTTGTTCGTGGTTTTTGCCCCGGCATTTATAACTCATGGTATGGCCTCGGCGGGGCGGAGGAGCAGGTACGGGGATATGCAAACGCCCTTTTCCAGGGATTCGGCAGCCGGGAAGAAGCGGAAGTATGGCAAAAAAAGGGGACGCCAGCCAGGCGAACGGAAGCGGCTGGAGCCGCAAAACCTGTCGTGACAGGTAAAGGCAGGCGAACGGAAACAGCGGATACGAGCACTGCGCCTGAAATTGTTGCCCCGGTTAAGGCGTCGGCGCAGAAAATCATCATTTACACCGATGGCGGGTGCAAGCGGAATCCGGGACCGGGCGGATACGGGGCGGTGGTAATGGACGGAAGCAACCGCAGGGAACTGGCGCAGGGATTTCGGCTGACGACGAACAACCGCATGGAGCTTATGGCCTGCATCGCCGCGTTGCAATCACTGACCGGTTCAGCCGCCGTTGTTCTCCACAGCGATTCTCAGTATGTGGTAAAAGGGATCGAAAAGGGTTGGGCAAAAAGGTGGCGGGCGAAAGGCTGGATGCGCACCAAAGAGGAGGCGGCTGTCAACGCCGATCTCTGGGCGGTGCTGCTGGAGCTCTGCGATCGCCATCGGGTGCAGTTTGTCTGGGTGCGCGGCCATGCCGGAACAAGGGAAAATGAGCGTTGCGACAGGTTGGCGACTCAAGCCGCCCTGGGCCGGGATCTGCTTGAAGACGCAGGTTATCTCTGCCCGGGGCAACGGCCTCAGGAATAATTGTCAACCGCAGGCAATTGCCTGGTTCATCTATCCCGGCGCGGAGACCCTGAATTTCTCTGCAAAGGCTATTGATTGTGATTCCCGTGAAAACGGGAACGACGACTTTTGGCGAGAGTAACAAGGTTTGATGTAATTTTTCACAATAAAAACTGGAGGTTAAAAATGGAACGTTCTTTAGTATTGGTAAAACCGGATGGCGTGCAGCGCGGTCTTACAGGCGAGGTCATCAGCCGCCTGGAAAGACGCGGGCTGCTGCTTGCGGGCGCAAAATTCATGCAGGTAAGCCGGGAACTTGCCGAGGAGCATTATGCCATTCACAAGGGAAAGCCCTTTTATGAGGGACTGATCGCCTATATAACTGCGTCGCCGGTCATGGCGATGGTCTGGGAAGGGCCGAACGCGATTGCCGCAATCCGGCAGACGATGGGGGCCACCCGTCCTATAGAGGCGGCGCCGGGGACGATCCGCCACGACTTTGCGCTGGAGGTCGGCCGCAATCTTACCCACGCCTCCGACAGCCCGGAAAACGGCGCAACGGAGGCGGCTTTGTGGTTTAAAAAAGACGAACTTGTTTCCTGGCGCCGCGCCGTGGATCCATGGATATTTGAAAAGTAAAGTTCCTGAAATTAAGGATATTTCAATGGCAACAGCGCGACGGGCACTAATAGCGGCTATTTTTATTTTGCTGCCGCTCGCAGCCTTGGCGGCGGGAGAGACAAGCGGCGATGAAGCTGTTGTGGCGGCTTACCGGGCCTTTTTGGCCCGCGATGAGGCCACTGTGTTCAGTCAGGTTGAACAAACAAAACACCACGTTCTTACCGCCTATGTCCGCTACTGGTCAATCAGTCTGCGCCTTAAAGATGTGGACCCTGCGGAAGTCAATGCCTTTCTGGACAAATACGCAGGAACCGTGCTCGCCGAGCGGTTTCGGCAGGAGTGGCTGCATGAACTGGGCAAGCAAGGCCGGTGGGAGCAGTTCCGACTGCAATTCCCGCTTTTGCCGAGGGCCGATTCCGAAAACAAATGCTACGCCCTCCAGGAAAGTCTGCGGCGGCAGGGGATAGACAATCGCCTTGCTGCTGACTTCAAAGGCTTCTGGAATGCCCCGCGCTCCTTGCCGGAGGGATGCCTACCGGTCGCCGCGGCATTGGTCAACGCCTGCCGCCTCTTTGCCCCGGACATCAAGGCGCGGCTGCGGCTGCTGCTAATGGAGAATCTTGTTTCAGCCGCGCGGCGTACCAGGGAGCTTTCGTCCGCAGATGATCTGCCGGGCGCAAAACAGATCGAGGAGGTTTTTCGATCCCCGGCCTCTTTTTTGGCGCAGGATGAAGCAATTCTCCAAACTGCGAAAGGTGCGGAACTCGCCTTTATTGCCCTTTTGTCTCTGGCCCGCAGCGACTTGCCGCGTGCGGCAAAATTGCTGGAAGGCAAGCTAAAAACAATCCTTTCCCTGCAGGATCAGCAGCGCTTATGGACGTATCTCGCAACCAGAGGCGCCCGCAGTCACCTTCCGGAATCACTGGAGTGGTTCAAAAAGGGCGAGAAGGAAGCGCTTGCCGGGGAACAGCTTGTCTGGCGAGCGCGCATCGCGCTAAGACAGGAAAACTGGCCTGAGGTAAAAACCGCGATAGAAGGCATGACCGCCCCGCTGCGCAACGAATCGGCCTGGACTTACTGGCTGGGGCGGTCGCTTGGCATGACTGGAAACAACGACGCAAGCCGGGAGCTTTTCAAGAAGATTTCCGGTCGTTATGATTTCTATGGACTGTTGGCCGCCGAGGAGTTGGGAATTCCGTTGCCGATTCCCGCCCAGGCGGCAGAGTCAACCAAGGAAGAGCTATCCCGGGTTGCAGGGCGCCCCGCCCTTCAGCGGGCGCTTGCCCTCTACCGGCTCAATTTACGAACGGAGGCAGCCCGGGAGTGGCGGTGGGGTTTGCGTTCGCTGAGCGACCGACAACTACTGGCGGCGGCGGAACTGGCAAGAATGAACGGCGTTTGGGATCGCTCCGCCAACACGGCGGAGTTGGCAGCTTCCGAACAAAACTTTTTACTGCGCTATCCAACGCCGTACAAAGACATCCTCATAAAGAATGCCCGCAACTGCAATCTCGACGAGTCGGTAGTGCTGGGGCTTGTGCGCCAGGAAAGCCTCTTTGCTGCCGAGGCCCGGTCGTCAGCCGGGGCAAGGGGGCTGATGCAGTTGATGCCGGAGACAGCGCGGATCACCGCCCGCAAAATCGGCATGGCTGGGTTCAATAACGCGATGTTGACAAGGCCGGAGGTAAATATCGAATTGGGGACGGCCTATCTGCGCGACATACTGAAACGGTTTTCCGCAAATTATGCGTTTGCCGCGGCCGCTTACAACGCCGGACCACGCCGCGCCGAGAAGTGGCGAAGCGCCAAACCGCTGGAAGGCGTGATCTATGTCGAATCAATCCCGTTTACGGAAACGCGCCTTTACGTAAAGAAGGTTCTGGCCAACGCCGTTTACTACTCGGCCCTTTATGGGAGCAAACAGCGGTCTCTCAAGCAGCTTCTTGGCACAATCGCAGGCAGCGCCGGGAAGAACGAGGCTTCTGCACCGAACCAGGGCGAGCAGGGTTATGATTACTGATAGGGAGTTTTACATTTGTTCGTCGAGCATGGCCTTGATTTTCGCCTCCGGAACGGCGCCGATGACCTGATTTGCCTTTTCGCCGCCCTTGAAAACCATCAAGGTAGGAATGCTGCGGATGCCGTATTTGATCGCGGTTTCCGGCGCCTGGTCAACGTTGATCTTGCAGAAGCCGGCCTTTCCCGCATATTCTTCAGCCAGTTTTTCGACAACGGGGGAAATCTTCTTGCAGGGACCGCACCAGGGCGCCCAGAAATCAACAAGCGTCGGCAGTTCTGCCTTGATAACCACATCTTGAAAATTGTTATCTGTGACCTCGTGAACCATCAGTCTTTGACCTCCTTTTGCCGAAAAATAATCCTTTGAGCCAATTGCAAAACTCCCCATTCTTGTCGTTCCCGCAACGATTCTGAGCGGTAATCTGGTTCTAACTGCTTGAAAAACCATATTCCCGATAAAGACATTATGGACATTAAGCTGCGCTTTCGGGAATGACAAATGGTTTTGCAATTTCCTCCTTTGTTTCGGTTTTACACTGCGAACCGCAGTGTTGGTTCATCCCCCTCAGGAAGAATGACAGGGCGCAGAAAAGGACGATAACGCCCCCGCTGCACTGCCGCTTCCTGAACAGGAAAAAGCCGACAACTGGATATCCGTTTTTTTATGCCCGCAATCAGGGCAGACAGCGTGATCCCTGTCATCGCTGCGCATGCACAGATATTCGAAGATCTTCCCGCATTTTCTGCATTTAAACTCGTGTATCGGCACTGCCTTCACCTCCTGAACATTGTGCAAAACAACCTTGAAGCCGTTCTTTTTCTTGCTGCGATTATATGGACGGACTTCTTCTCTGTCAAGCGAGCAGCCTTTCCGGTCCTTCAAACAGCCGCAGTCTTTACCTTTCTTTTGCGAAAGGTCTGCAACAGGAAAACCGCCAGCAGGACAAAGAAGCCGATAAAATCGGTCTTTGTTTCCGGCACGATCAGAAAGGCAGCGGCGATTCCGGTAAGAATCCTTTCCCAAACCGTAGAGATCGTCCGGAAATAGCCGATCATCGTTGCACCTAACGCCATGATTCCCAGGATGGCGGTAATCATGACCTGGGCAAACAGCCAATAATCAAACGGCGTTTTTCCATCGATTATGGTCGGATGCCAGAGGATGATCGGCGCGGAAACAAAGACATAGGGTATCAAAAAACCGGCAGACGAGAGGCGAAAGGCGGTGAGTCCCGTCCGGAAAGGATCGGCCCCGGAGACCCCCGAGGCGGCGTAGGCGGCCAGCGCCACCGGCGGCGTTACGTCGGCCAGCACGGCGAAATAGAGAACGAACATGTGAGATACCAGCGGATGGATTCCCCACTGCATCAAAGCCGGCGCGGCAATCATCGATGCCACAATGTACTGGGCGGTCGTCGGTATTCCCATCCCGAGGATGAAGCAGGCGATCATCGTGTAGAAAAGGGTAAAGAAAAGGATCAGCCCCTTGCCGGTGATCAGGTGGAAAATATCGAGCTGGGCGATGCCTCCCACCGTCGCCTGGGCAAGGTTGATAACGGTGGCAGCGAATTTGAGGCCGAGGCCGGTCAGCGTTGTTCCCCCGACTATGAAACCAACACAGGCTACTGCGGCGCCAATGGAAATGGCGTTTTTTGTTCCCCATTCCAGGGCGCTTAAGATGTCCGGCAGGCGCATTTTGCTTTCCTTGTAGGAAATGCCGACGAGAATAACCAGGATGTTAGCCCAGAAAGAGCATAAATACGGATTCATTCCCGACAGAAAGCCCGCCGCCAGCAACAGGGAAATTACAACGGATGCGCTCAGGGCGATGCGGTCGCCGCGGCGCAATGCCAGTGCCGCCCCCAGGATGAAGACGCCAATCCAGAGCAGCGCCTGAGTCATATTGAGCAGCGGATTGACTTCAAAGAGGATGGCCGGCAGCGACAGAACAATCGGCAGTAAGAAGGATGAAGTGCGCTTATGGATCTGACCCATCGAAACCGAGAGGATGATCCCCCAGTAGGCGGCAAGAAAAGGACTTCTCCCGGAGATCAGCAGATAGACGATAATCAAAAGGGGAACGACCAAAAGACCGCGCTCTTTCAGAACAGTGGAAACCCGGGGGAGCATCTCCCGCGGCAGACCGGTCAAGCCGTATTTAAGGGCTTCAAGGTGAACCATCCAGCCGACCGCCAGATAGTAAAGAAAGGCAGGGATGACGGCGGCGGCGGCGATTTTTATGTAGGGGATCCCCAGAAAATCAGCCATGATAAAGGCAGCAGCGCCCATAACCGGCGGCATCAGTTGTCCGCCGGTGGAGGAGGTTGCCTCCACGGCGCCGGCGAAAACAGGTCGATACCCCACCTTTTTCATCAGCGGGATTGTAAAGGAGCCGGTTGTCACCGTATTGGCGACGGAACTGCCGCTGATGGAGCCGAACATTCCGCTGGAGACCACGGCCACCTTGGCCGGCCCCCCCGGACTGCCCCCGGCGATTGCCATCGCCAGGTCCATGAAGAGCTGTCCCAGCCCCGTCCGGGAGATGAAAAGTCCAAAAAGGACAAAATGAAAGACGAAGGTGGCAACGACGCCCAGGGGAATGCCATAGATTCCCTCTGTGCCGAGATACATATAGTCGATAATGCGGGAAACGGGATAGCCGCGATGCGCGAACAGCGAAAGCCCCGGGATATTAAGGAAATAAGGCCCCAGATAGCAGTTTATCAAGACCAGGGTGGCGATGATCGGCAGCGGCGCCCCGATGCTCCTTCTGGCCCCTTCGAGAACAAAGAGAATGGCAACTGCCCCGATCAGGAGATCAGTCGGCACGGGGCTTCCCGCCCTCATGCCGATGTTGTTGAATTCCAGAAAAATGTAAATGGAAACAAAGGCGGACAGCATGGCGAAAAAGACGTCGAAATAGGGAATATTGTTTTGATTGTAGCAAAAGGTGCGTCTTTTGACAATGCCGGCAAGCGCATTTAGCCACTGCAACACAAAAAGCAGGATCAGGCTCAGAAACATTCCCAAAAGCAGGACGCCCCAAAAAATCAGGGAGGGGTTGAGATCATTAAACCAGCTCAGGAAATGGAGATCGGAAAACTGAAGGTAGGCGCCATAAAACACCGCCAGCAGCATTGCCGTAAAAATGGGGAAATCGATGGAGGCGGCGATTTTTTCAGACAGGAACTCCCGGCGTTTAAAATAAAGAATCATGGCGAATGACAAAAGCGCCGTCCCCCAGGAAGCGGCGGGAACGAGGTGGAAAAGCTCCCTGCTCATAACGGTAATAAAGCCGCTGCCGATGGCCGCGTAGATGATGTCGTAAATAACTATTTTCCTTCCCTCTGACTTGCCTTTCCTCATCGTATATAGAAAAAAGACGAGCGGCAGCACAAAGGCAAGATGGAAGGTGCGGTGACGCCACTCCTGAAGAACGCCAAAGCCGGCTGTGTAGATGTGGAACAACGAGAGGATGATCGTCATCGCGTACATGATTTTCAAGGTCGCGCCGGAAAGTCTCCGGAAACGGAGTTCCGGGTCGTACTTGGCAACCTCGTCTATCTCATCGATAACGTCGGCTTTTAAGGGGTCGGGATTCGCTGCTTCTTTTTTGGGCGCGTCATTCATAGCGGCTCCTCTTTATAATGGGGTAAACACCAGCACTTTTTTGCAGGCAAATTCAAACAATGAGGCTTTTTGGATACTGAGGCGCAGCAAGGAATCACCTGCCAGAGAGGGAAGATTGATATTGTCCCCGGCGAATTCCAGGGTGTTTTCGTATTTTTTGTTAACCCAAAAATCGACATGGGGAAGAACTCTCCTCATGTTGGCAATGCGGTAGTTATTTCCTGCGCGCGATAATATTTCCCCTTCGCCCAGGATGGCGGGCAAC
The DNA here is from genome assembly GCA_019429105.1 of Syntrophobacterales bacterium. Classification (NCBI taxonomy): domain Bacteria; kingdom Pseudomonadati; phylum Thermodesulfobacteriota; class Syntrophobacteria; order Syntrophobacterales; species Syntrophobacterales bacterium. Next base: position 51,238 of record JAHYJE010000017.1, on the reverse strand, counting down.
CCCGTATTGGACGAGCCAAACACCGTTTCATCGAGCACCAGACGGTATCGGTCGTCAACCAGATAGCCATCCCAGATACTGCACAACTCAACCGAATGCTTATACCTGAGGGAAAATTTATCTTTTGCCAGTACGCGCCGAACGAGCAATGCTTTCCCTGTTCGCTGGTTTTCGATCTGGAGAAAATGCAGCGGATAGAACCCCGCGGCGACCAGCATTGCGATCACAAACAGTGTCAGAATACCGTTTTTTACAACTAAAACCGGACGCCGCAACAGGGGCGCCCGGTTTGTTAGCGAAGCCATCGGCGCTGCTTATTTGATGAGGTTCTTTTCCCTGTAGTATTTTGCCGCACCTGGATGCAACGGAATCGCCATCCCGCTGAGTGCGGTTTTGAGCTGCACCTCCTTGCCCTTGGCATGCACCTTGGCCATGACATCCGCGCCGCTCAAGTTGTCCTTGCTTTTCTCCCACAGAGCCTTTGTCAATTTATACACCGTCTCTTCGGGCACTTGCTCGTCCACAACCCACTGGGCCATGGTGGTGATAGTGGGCACGTCCGCCGCCATTCCCTTGTAGGTGCCTTTGGGGAGAACCACCTTGCTGTAGAACGGATACAGCTTCGTGAGTTCGTTGATCGAGTTTTCGTCAATGGCCACGAGCACGATATTCGTTGACATGGCAAGTTCCGTGATCGCGGCGGTCGGCCAGCCGGCGGTTATGAAGGTTACGTCGGCCTGTTTGTCCTGAAGACGCTGCGCTGCGCCGGAGAAACCAAGCCAGTCAACGCCGGCGAAGTCCTTGTAGGTAAGCCCCATCCCCTTGATAACGTTCAGCGTATCGACCTCGGTACCACTTCCCCTGTCGCCGGGGATCAGTTTTTTACCCTTGATGTCCTTGATGGTCTTGATCCCGGAGTCACCCCGGGCCACGATCTGGATCGTTTCCGGGTAAAGCGAGGCGATGCCCCGGAGATTCTTCACGGGCTTGCCTGCGAACTGGTCTTGGCCGTTGTAGGCGCTGAAGGCCACGTTGTTCTGCACAAAGGCCGATTCAATCTGGTGGTCTTTGATGAGATTGCAGTTCGCGACGGAGGCGTTGCCTGCCTGCCCGGTCGCCACTATTTCCGGAACCCTGTCCGTCAGGGCCTGGGCCAGAAGCCCTCCGAGTGGATAGTAGGTGCCGCCGGTTCCCCCGGTCGAGATGGCAAAGAACTTCTTGTCAACAGCGCCAGCCTGTCCCGCAAACAAAACTGCCGCTGTCAATATGAACGCCGCAACGATGAGAAGATATCCTTTTCTGTTCATGACATTTTCCTCCTTAATTAGTTTATGCAGGCCGCGACTTGCGATTAGGTCTGCGCCATCCACGAAATACAACAAGCTTTTTTGATAATGACCCGGTTAAATGCTGCCAGAAAAACACAGCCGCGCCCAAAACGCGGCAAACATTAAAATGTTTTCAATTTGTTGTCAATCAAATTTGCCATCCTCAAAAATGCCCACCGGTTTGTTGAAAGATAAGATTTCCCGAAACCGCCCCTTCCCGGAGGATCCGAAAGGGAAAGACGGTGACATCGAGGATGGTTGAGCCTGCTCCACCAGGGGTTGCACCGCCCTCAATAATCAAATCGGGAAGGGCGCCGAGGGAGCTTTCCACCCCGGCGGCGGTGTCCTGCTCCGCTTCGCCTGAGCGGTTGGCACTGGTTGCGGTAAGAGGGGCGCCGAGTTCCCGGGCAAGCATGGCGGCGATTGGGTGACTGGAGATCCGGATTCCAATCTTCCCGGTTCCGGCGGTCAGGCGGGGGGAAACAGCGGGCGCTGCCCCAAAAACCATGGTGAGCGGACCGGGCCAGAATCGCTTCATCAATATTTTCGCCCCGTTCGGTATTTCCGCCACGAGGGGAAGCAGATCATTTTCTGCTGCAACTATAACCGCAAGGGGATTGTTGAAGGCCCGCCCCTTGATGTTGAATATTTTCTCAACCGCGTTTTCATTGTTTGCCGCCGCACCCAGGGCGTAGAAGGTCTCCGTCGGGTAGGCGACGACGCCGCCATCCCTTAACACGGCAACGGCCTCCGCCAGTTTTTCCTGGTCTGGATTTCGGGGATCGATCGCAAGTATGGCCATCTTCTCACTTTTGTAGATGGAGCTGTTTTTTCTCGACATCCTCGGCCATCTTGCCGATGTAGGCGTCAAGCTGCGCGGCAAGGCCGGGATTTTCGAGGGCGAGGATGCGGATGGCCAGCAGGGCGGCGTTTTTTGCCCCGGCCTTGCCGATCGCCATGGTTGCCACAGGAATGCCGCCGGGCATCTGAACGGTGGCCAAAAGCGCGTCAAGACCGTGGAGCGAGGTGGCATCGATCGGCACTCCGATCACCGGCAGCGGGGTCTGCGCCGCAATTACCCCCGCGAGATGAGCGGCAGCTCCCGCGCCGACAATGATTGCCTTTATCCCCCGTCCAGCGGCGGCGCGGGCAAACTGCGTCGTTCGCTCCGGCGTCCGGTGCGCCGAGGTGAGAAAAAGCTCATAAGGAACGGCGAAGGACTCCAGAATCTTTGCCGCTTCTTCCATTATGGGAAGATCGGAATCGCTTCCCATAACCACGCTGACCAGCAAAGCTGCTTTTTTTGGCATATTTTCACCTCAAAACGACGTTTAATGTTGAGCCAATTGCAAAACTCCCGACTCTGTCATTCCCGCGACGCTTCTGGGCGGGAAAACGAAGTTTAATGTTCATAATCCAGTTTTTAACTATTTGAAATCATGGATGCCCGACAAGAGCATTGTGTACATTAAGCTCCGTTTTCGGGGATGACGAAACGTTTTGCCATTACCTCAATGTTTGAAATGCCTCATGCCGGTAAACAGCATGGCTATGTTGTGCTCGTCTGCCGCCTTGATCGCCTCTTCATCCTTCAGCGAGCCTCCCGGCTGGACGATCGCGGTTATTCCCGCCCGGGCGGCGATGTCTATCCCGTCGCGGAAGGGAAAAAAGGCGTCCGAGCCGACCACGCAGCCGGAAGTGGGGATGACCGCCTTCATGATCGCCAGCTTGACCGAATCAACCCGGCTGGTTTGACCGGCGCCGAATCCGACAAGCTGATCGCTGGTTGTAAAGACAATCGCGTTGGATTTCACGTGTTTGACGATCCGCCAGGCAAAATCGAGCGCCTGGTATTCCATTTCAGTAGGGCTGCGGCGAGTGGCGACGCGGGCCTTTTTGATGTCATATTCAGCGCTGTCCCTTTCCTGCACCAGCAATCCGCCCATCACCCGTCTAAAATCATGGCCGGCGGTGCGCCGGTCGCACGCGGCTGGTATTTCCAGAACCCGGACATTCTGCCGGGTTCCCAGAATTTCTGTCGCGTCGGAGGAAAAGGCGGGGGCAATAATCACCTCAAAAAAGGTTTTAATCAACTCTTGGGCTGTTTTGGCATCCACCGGACGGTTCAGGGCGACGATGCCGCCAAAGGCGGAGACGGGATCGCCCGCAAGCGCCTTCTGAAAGGCCACAGTCATGTCCCCATCCGAAGTCGCGGCGCCGCAGGGATTGGCGTGTTTGACGATCACCGCCCCTGGGAGCGAAAAATCGGAGACGACCTGCCAGGCGGCGTCGCTGTCCATGATGTTGTTGTAGGAGAGTTCCTTTCCCTGGAGCTGGCGGGCGTTGGAAAGCGCGGAGAGGCTGGGATTGTTCTCCCGGTAGAAGGCCGCTTTCTGATGAGGATTTTCCCCGTAGCGGAGCTCCTGCGCCTTGGCAAACTGAAACGTGAAGGTGTCGGGAAAATCCTTTTTCTCCTCTTCGCCGGCGGCAAGCAGTCCGAGATAATTGGAAATTGCCCCGTCATAGCGCGCGGTAAGCTGAAAGGTTTTTTTGGCCAGTTCGAAGTTGGTTGCCGCCGAGATGCTGCCCCCCGTTTCTCGCAGCGCGGCGATAATTTTCGGGTAATCGGCCGGATCGGTGACAACGCTCACGAAGCGGTAGTTTTTGGAAGCGGCGCGCAGCATCGTCGGCCCGCCGATATCGATGTTTTCGATCGCCTCCTGAAGTGTGCAGCCCGCCCGGGCTACTGTGTCCTCAAAGCGGTAGAGGTTGATGACAACCATGTCGATCAGGCCGATTCCGTGCTTTTTCAGAGCTTCCAGATGCCCCGCGTTGTCCCTCAGCGCCAGCAGGCCGCCGTGGATTTTCGGGTGCAGGGTTTTGAGCCGGCCGTCCATCATTTCCGGGAACCCGGTGTAATCCGAGACATCGATAACGGCAATCCCGCCGTTGCGCAATTGCGCGGCGGTGCCGCCGGTAGAGAGTATCTCGACGCCGAATTCCTGAAGGCCCCTGGCGAATTCGACGATCCCCGTTTTGTCCGTAACGCTGATCAGCGCCCGTTTTATCTGATTTTGTTGCATCATAACCTCCCGTGCAGATTGCCGAAACGGCAGTTGCGGCCACCCTGGCCCTGTATCTTAAAATACGTTTTTCAGTTTTTTCATGTGCTCGATGCGTTTCTGAATGAGCTCTGCGCCGCCGATGTCCGGGCGGTGATCAACCGGCCCCCGGATCGCCTGGACGGCGCCCTCCGCAATTCTTTCCGCGGCGGCAATGTCGGCGGCGATTCCGACCACCCCGATCGCCCGTGACGACGTCATGTAGAGCCCATCAGGTTTTTGGTCAACGGAGGAGTAGTACAGCCTTGCCCCGCTTGTGTCGCCGATTTCGATCCGGGCAGCTCGGGACGCATCGCCCGAACCGGGTTCCGCCAGACCGTAACCTTGCGGAACGACATATTTGCAGACCGTAGCCTGGCCTGCGAATTTTACGTCGAGACCCTCGAGCCTGCCGGTTATAATCGCCTCGCAGATCTCGATGAAATCGGTTTGCAGAAGCGGGAGGATGTTCATCGCCTCGGGATCGCCGAAACGGGCGTTGTATTCGATAAGCCGCACCCCGGCGCTGGTTGTCATGAACCCGCCGTAGAGCACCCCTTTGTAGGGCGCTCCCGTTTCTATCCTCAGCGCCTCGGCCACCTTGCGGGTGATCGCAAGACCATCGGCGACGGCCTCGGCATCAAGAAACGGCAGGAGATGGTCGGCGCCGGAGTAGGAGCCCATTCCCCCGGTGTTCGGGCCGCGATCCCCGACAAACCGCCGCTTATGATCTTGCACCGGCGGAGTCGCGACGACCGTCCAGCCATCGCACAGACATTGCAGGGAAAACTCCTCCCCCTCTAGCTTTTCCTCAATGGTAACGCCTGGATGTGCGGCGATGATTTCACGGCAGAACTTGATTGCCTCCGCCTTTTCCTGAAAATGATCCCCCTGAACCAGCACCCCCTTGCCCCCGGTGAGGCCGTCCGGTTTGAGGACAACCTCTGCGAGCTCGTTGAGAAATTCCGGAATTCCGTCCATTGTCGTGAAATTCCGGAAGCGGGGATTGCCGGCGATGCCGTATTTCGCCAGCAGATTTCGCGTAAAAGACTTTGAGGTTTCCAGCCGGGCCAGAGAGCTGGTCGGCCCGACGGCGGGAATTCCCTTTGCCGCAAGCGCGTCCACCACGCCGTTGCCGAGCGGCTCTTCCGGACCGACGAAGGCGAAATCGGCTTTGCACTCTCCAGCGAACGCCGTTATCGCCTGCGGATCGTCATAGCGACCCAGATGAATTTTTTCCGACAGGGATGCTATCCCGGGGTTGTTTGCCTTCATAAAAGAGTAAAGGCAAGGGGACTGTTGCGAGCGCATGATCGCCTCCGCGAGCGCGTGTTCTCTTGCCCCGTTGCCGATGAGAAGGACTCTGGTCATAGGGTAATCTCCTTTTATTGCTCCAGCACTGAACAATCGAAAAACGCCTTTTTTCGCTACCTTTTGCGACGCCTTCAGGTTGAAAGGCACAAGTCTCCTGCGGTACATAACGGAAAAAGGGCTGTTAGTCAAATTAATCTGCTTCCAAGAGTTGACCAGCGACAGGATTGACAAAATTTCATCTATCATGATACCGTAGTACAAAATTGAGCGATAGAGGAAATGCCCTGCAATCGTTAACAGTATCGCCAAAATATCAGGCAGTTATGCCAAAAAATACCGGGGAGGCATTGAACATCCATCCGGGCCGAAAAATGCAGATTTTAAAGATATCGGCAATGTTGGATATTTCCCAAAGAAATACTGATTTATTCAGAGGTTATTGATGAGCGACAAAGGAACGGGATTTTCGACCATTATTCTCGCGGCCGGCAAGGGTACGCGGATGAAAGCGGAGATTGCCAAGGTATTGCACCCCCTCGGCGGCGTTCCGCTGCTTTCCTGGCCGATCAAGGCGGCGCGGGAAGCCGGCTCCAGTCGAATCGTTGTGGTGATAGGCCATCAGGCGGAGCGGATTCGTGCGCTGTTTCAGGAGTCGGATTTGCTTTTCGTGGAACAACGGGAGCTCCTGGGAACAGGACATGCCGTGCTTCAGGCCCGGGAGGCGTTTCAGGGGCAAAGTGCAGAGGTTGTCATCCTGTGCGGCGATGTCCCGCTCATCAGGCCTTCCACCATCAGGGCCCTTTACGAGAAGCGCAGAGGCGACCGGGCAGTGGTCACAGTGCTCACGACGGTTGTTGCTGAGCCGACCGGCTATGGCCGGGTGATAAAAACGGGTGATGGCCAGGTGGCCAGAATCGTTGAGGAGAAGGACGCGACCGCCGAGGAAAAGCTCGTCCGTGAGATAAACACAGGCATCTACTGCGTCGAGAGTCCCTTCCTTTTTACCGCCGTGGCCAGCCTCGGCGACAAAAACGCGCAACGGGAGTATTACCTCACCGATATAATTGAAATTGCCTGCAAAAATGGCCTGTTGGCCACATCTTTGCTGGTTTCTGATCCGGCGGAAGTCGCAGGGATCAACACCCCGGAGGACCTGCAGCAGGCGGCTCTCGTCCTTGCCAATCTCCCCTGACGGCACAGCTATTGAAAATCGGACATTTACAACTGAAAAGCAATGTTTTTCTGGCCCCGCTGGCGGGGATCACGGATCTGCCTTTCCGCACCATTGTGCGTTCGTTCGGCTGCGACCTCGCCTATACCGAGATGATAAGCGCGGTCGGACTGGTCAGGCAAACGGGCAAGACACTGCGGTATCTCGCTTCCAGCCCCCTTGACCGTCCACTCGGGGTGCAGCTTTTCGGAAATGACCCGGAGGTCATCGCCGAAGCGGCAAGAATCGCCGAACAGCACGGGGCCGATTTAATAGATTTTAATATGGGATGTCCGGTAAAAAAGGTGACCAAAGCCGGCGCCGGCTCAGCGCTGATGAAGGAGCCCCAACTCGCAGCGGCGATTATGCAGGCGGTGAGAAAGGCGACGGTCCTGCCCTTTACGGTAAAAATTCGTTCCGGATGGAGCGGCCGGCAGGTAAACGCCCTGGAGATCGGCAAAATCGCCGAGGATGCCGGGTGCGAGGCCGTTACCCTCCACCCCCGCACCGCCGACCAGGGTTACAGCGGTCACGCGGACTGGGATTTGATTGCAGCCTTGAAAGGGCACATCGGGATTCCCGTTATCGGCAGCGGGGATATCCGCAAACCCCGGGATGCCGCAAGGATGTTTCAGGAAACGGGATGCGACGGCGCCATGATCGGCAGGGGAGCTTTGGGAAACCCCTGGGTTATTGCCGAGACCTTGGCTTTTCTCGCAGGAAATACGTTTTCGGCGCCCACCCCTGCAGAAAGAGAGGAGATAATTATCCGCCATCTGGCTCTGGTCTCTGATTTCTATGGAGAACAGACCGGAGTCCGAGACTTTCGCAAGCACCTGCTGTGGTACACAAAAGGACTTGCAGGGGGCGCCCGGTTTCGGGAGGCGGCCGGGAAGATAAATAACCGGGAAGCGGCAATAACGGCCCTGCACAACTACTTTTTGGCGATTGAAAGCGACAAATGAGTCAAGCGCCTGCCGATAATTCCTGTAAATAATTCCTTGACTTTCCGATGGCATCCCGGCATAATCGCGCCGAATTTTGCCGTGTCGGAGTTTTTTCCGGCATGATAATAATATTAACTGAAAAGGAGATTTTAAGAGCCGTGGAATTTCAGAAATTTTCCGAGCTGGAAAGCAAGATAAGCGGTCTGTTGGGTGATTATGCCCTGCTGAAGAAGAGAAATCTCGAGTTGGAGGAAGAACTTCAAAATAAAACCAGTGAGTTGGAAGAGGCTAATTCGAAATTGGAGGGGTTAAAGGAAGACAAGGATGCCGTGCGCTCAAAGGTGGATTCGCTCCTTGACTTGCTTCAGGAAATAAAGGCGCCCTGACAACAAAGTCCATGTTCATAATTTGTTGAGAGGTTTATGGTGAACAAGCGCTTTGAATTTAATATCCTGGGGCAGCAACTGTCGGTAGTAAGCGATTCGGGGGATGAGCATGTAGCCAATGTTATACGGTATGTCGGCAGCAAGGTTGAAGAAGTGCAGAAATCAGCCGGTAGCAATACCCTTACTGTCGCCATTCTGGCCGCTTTGAATATTGCGGATGAGTATTTGCAGATTGCTGAAAAAAATGAGCATATTTACGAAAATTTGGAGAGTAAAGCCGAACAGTTGATACGTTCGATAAATGAAACAAGATAAGCGGGCAATCCCCTGAGATGTAAGTTATCAATATTATTTCTTTTTAGATGAGGAGTTACGGTCGGTCGCTCTTTAATGGCTGTATGCAAATCTGCCTTTTCGGAAATGATTGATATCATACGTCGCCTTTCCAAATAGTTCCAGACAACTGCCGATTACGACACAGGACTTTTTTTCATAAGCACCCCGCCAACGGCGCCTCTTGCATCCCTATCAATGCCAGACAGTTTTCCTCTGTCCAGTCTTTACGTTTGGACGCAAAAACAAGGAGGTGACAACTTTGTTATATACAACAATCTTTATACTGTCCCTGCTGGCGGCCCTTACCGCAGGCGGGATAATCGGCTTTGCCCTGCGGCAAAAACTCGCGAAAAAGAAACTGGAATCCTCCGAAAGTCTCTCGGCGAGAATCCTCAACGAGGCAAGAAAAGAAGCGGAGACAATCAAAAAGGACGCCATCCTGCAGGCAAAGGAAAACCTGCTCAAGGTCAAAACCGACTTCGATAAAGACGCAAAAGAAAGAAAGGAAGAGCTGGAATCACTGGAACGCCGGCTCCGGTCGAAGGAAGAGAACCTCGAACGGCGTTCCGATACTTTCGCCCAGAAGGAAAGCGCGTTGGAAAACAGGGAGCGCCTGAGTCTGCAGAAAGAGGCGCAGATTAACGAAAAAAATGAAAAGATTGAGCGCCTGTTGCAGGAGCAGCGGGTAAAGCTGGAGCAGGTCGCCGGCCTTACCGCGGAGGAGGCAAAAAATGTCCTCGTCCAGTCTATGGAAGCCGAGGCGAGGCGCGAAGCGGCGCTGATGATTAGAAAGATAGACGAGGAGGCCCGGCGCACCGCGGATAAAGCGGCCAGGGAAGTAATCGCCTACGCAATCCAGCGCTATTCGAATGATTATGTTGCGGAAAATACCGTTTCCGTTGTCAATTTGCCGAATGACGAGATGAAGGGGCGCATCATTGGTCGCGAAGGCCGGAATATCCGGGCCATTGAAGCGGCAACCGGGATAGATCTGATTGTTGACGATACCCCGGAGGCGGTCGTTCTGTCCAGTTTTGACCCAGTCCGGCGGGAAGTGGCGCGTCTTTCGCTGGAGCGCCTGATAACGGATGGGCGCATTCATCCCGGGCGGATAGAGGAAATTGTCAAAAAGGTCCGGTCGGAGGTGGACGCGATCATCAAGGAGACTGGAGAGCGGGTCTGCTTCGATGTCGGCGTGCACGATCTGCATCCGGAACTGGTGGCGATGATCGGCAGTCTCAAATATCGGACGAGTTATTCGCAGAATGTTCTCGAACACTCGATAGAAGTGGCTCACCTGACCGGCATGATGGCGGCCGAGCTCAAGATGAACGTGAAGGAGGCCAAACGGGCAGGTCTGCTGCACGATATCGGCAAGGCGATTGACCATAAAGTGGAGGGTTCCCATCCCGCAATCGGCGCCGATTACGCGAAGCGTTTCGGCGAGCCGGCGCGGATTGTCCAGGCAATCGCCGCCCACCATGAAGATCCGATGATCAATACCCCGCTCGGTGTCCTGATTCAGGCCGCGGACAGCCTGTCGGCGGCGCGGCCCGGGGCGCGCCGGGAGATGCTGGAAAACTACGTCAAGCGTCTCGAAGAGCTCGAAAGCATTGCCAATTCCTTCAGCGGCGTGGACAAATGCTTTGCAATTCAAGCGGGCCGGGAGATCCGCATCATGGTCGAAAACGAGAAGATTTCCGACAGCGATGCGGTCATGCTCTGCAAGGACATCGTCAAACGAATCGAAGCGGAATTGACGTATCCCGGCCAGATCAAGGTGACCGTCATCCGGGAAACGCGCGTTTCCGAACTCGCGCGATAGAGGCTTTCATGAAGATACTTTTTATAGGCGATATTGTTGGGAAACCCGGGAGACTCGCCGTCCGCGAACTGCTTCCCGAGATCATCGAGCAGCGTGGGATCGATTTTGTTATTGCCAATTGCGAAAACGCCGCTGCCGGGTTCGGCGTGACGGCTGATATCGTGAAGGAACTCTACAACGCCAATATCGACGTTCTGACCTCCGGAAACCATATCTGGGACAAAAAAGAAGTGCTGGGTTTCATCGATAATTACGAAACCCTGCTGCGCCCGGCCAACTATCCCGAGGGGGCGCCCGGCCGGGGGAGCGTCCTGGCTTATACCGAAGGCGGGGTTCCCATCGGGGTCATCAATCTTCAGGGTCGCATCTTCATGAACCCGCTCGACTGCCCGTTTCGCACCGCTGACCGGGAAATCGAAAAGCTGCAGAAGGCGCAGATCATTATTGTCGATATGCATGCGGAGGCTTCCTCGGAAAAGATCGCCCTGAGCTGGTATCTGGATTCCCGGGTAAGCGCCGTTTTCGGTACGCACACCCATGTGCAGACGGCTGACGAGCGCATTTTGCCCGGAGGAACCGCCTGCATCACCGACGCCGGCATGACCGGCCCCCTCGATTCGATCATCGGCATGCAAAAGGATGCGATCGTGCAGAGATTTTTACTACAGATCCCCAACAAGTTCGATGTCGCCAAAAACGACGTGCGCCTGCAGGGGGTGATTGTGGAAGTATCGCCGGCGGGCAGGGCACTGGAGATAGAGCGCCTGAGCGTGCCTTTCCGGATGCGCTGATTGCCCCTGCTGGGGCAGTCAAGCTATTAGAAAGTCATGAGGAAAAGAGTTTTGAGAAGCGTTTACGACATATTCCGAGAACGGGGTTTTATCGAACAGATCACCGACGAAGCGGAAATAGCGGAGCTCCTTCGGGAGAAATCCATAACCTGTTATATCGGCTTTGATCCGACGGCGGCTTCGCTGCATATCGGTTCGCTCGTCCCGATCATGGCCCTGGCCCACATGCAACGACAAGGTCACCGCCCCATCGCGCTTGTAGGAGGCGGCACCGCGCTGATCGGCGATCCGTCGGGGAAAACCGAGATGCGCAAGATCCTCTCCCGGGAACAGATCAACGCCAATGCGGAGGGCATTAAAAAACAGCTCTCCCGCTATCTGGATTTCAGTGAAGGCAAGGCGCTGCTGCTCAATAACGCCGACTGGTTGACGCCGCTCAACTATATAGAATTTTTGAGAGATATCGGACGGCACTTCAGTGTCAACCGGATGCTCGCCGCCGAGAGCTACCGGATGCGTCTGGAAAAGGGGTTGAATTTCATTGAATTCAACTACATGCTTCTCCAGTCTTACGACTTTCTGCATCTCTTCAAAAACTGGGATTGCCTGATGCAGATGGGGGGAAACGATCAGTGGGGCAATATGGTTGCCGGCATTGACCTTATCCGCCGGATGGAAGAAAAAAAGGCCTACAGCCTCACCTTCCCGCTGATCACCACCTCCCAGGGGCACAAGATGGGAAAAACGGAGAAGGGGACCGTCTGGTTAGATGCTGCTCTTACCTCCCCTTACGAATATTACCAGTTCTGGATCAACACGGAAGATGCCGATGTGGCGCGTTTTCTTTCCCTCTTCACCTTCCTGCCGAGGGAAGAAATTGACGCGGTGCAAGGGCTGGCCGATGCCCGCCTGAACATGGCCAAGACGGTGCTGGCCTTCGAGGCAACAAGGATCACCCATGGCGAGGAGGCAGCGACCGCCGCCTGGAAGGCATCCGCCGGCGCCTTCGGCTTAAAGCCGGTAGAAGCAGGGTTATTCCCCGCAAGCTCCATACCGCGCACAGCCGCAGGACTGGATACCGACGCGATTACGTCATTTCCAAAAAGCCGGGCTGAGCTGGAGGCGGGCATTCCCGCTTTCGAACTTTTTCAGGAAGCAGGCTTGTGTTCCTCGCGCGGAGAGGCCAGACGCCTGCTCTCGCAGGGGGGCGGTTATGTAGGCGACCGGCAGATCAAGGCCTTTGATGAAAAGATTTCCCTGGCCGACGCCGACGCGCAGGGTGAAATAAGGCTGCGCAAGGGAAAGAAGCATTACGTTATCGTGAACGCTGCTTAAAGCCCCCAAGCGCGGGGCGGCGCGACGAAAGCTGAAAACGTAGAGGTAATTGCAAAACTCCGTGTCATGCCCGAAAGCGGAGCTTAATGTTCACAAAGCGGAGCTTAATGTTCACAAAGCGGAGCTTAATGTTCATAAAATGGAGGGACGCGCTCCGTCGCGTCCGGTCAGCCTTTCGGTAAATTCATCAGGCTTAAAACTGTATTCCTGAGTGCCGTAACACTCCACCGCGAACGACGCGCAGACGCTTCCCATTTTCGCGCTCTGTTCAAGTTCCAGTCCCCGGACAAGCCCGCTGATCAGCCCTCCCCGGTAGGAGTCGCCGGCCCCGGTCGGGTCGGTAACCCTTCTCGTCTTTGCCGGAGCAATGCTTATATCGCCCTCCTTGGTGGATATCCGTGAACCTGCTTCTCCCAACGTGGTTATGATCGCGCCGGCCAGTTCCAGCAGGTCTTTTTGCTTCATCCCTGTTTTATTGACGATAAGCTCCAGTTCGTAGTCGTTGACGATCAGTATTTTACAGCCCGAGATCGCCCGGAGCAGTTCGTTTGCATCCCAGACAGGCAGCGATTGCCCGGGATCAAATATGTAACTGATTCCCTTTTGCTTGCAGGCGGTTGGGTAATTGATCATATCATCCATATTGCCGGGAGAGACGATAACAATGGTCTCTTCCGCCTTCATGCCCTCAAAATTCATGCCGGCGGGATGCTGCATGGCGCCAGGGTTGAACCCGGTAATCTGATTGTCGGCAAGGTCGGTCGTGATATAGGCCCCGGCGGTGAATTCCTCTTCGATGATTTTTATGGCCTCCGTTGATATCCCGTTCCGGGCAAGCCAAGCGAAGTAGCGCGCATAGTCCTGACCGATCGTCGCCGAGATGATCGGCTTTTCACCCATCAATCCCAGGGAGTAGGCAATATTTCCCGCGGTGCCGCCATACTTTTCCTTCATCCCGTTTACCTGAAAGCAGACGTTCAGAACGTGTATCTTGTCAGGCAGTATATGGTCGGAAAAATGTCCGGGAAAAGACATGATGCGGTCATAGGCAAGCGATCCGGAAACAATTATGTTCATAGCTGATCCTTTCTTGTGCGCTGTGGAGCGTTATTGGCGAAGACTAAGGAAGTTTTCCTTCATTTAACAGTTTCCGCTGAATTTCTATTATTTTCTTCATTAGATGCCGTTCATACTCCCTGCTGCTGCCGACAAATTTTACACAAACATGGCGCAGGCTGCGGTCATGAGGCAGGGGCGTCGTTATCCGCAAAACATTTGCCTTCAGCCGTAAAGAATCGCTATCTATAATCATGGTCATTTCAACATCTTCATTGATCCCCGGTAAATCATCGCCCCGATAGCTGAACCGAAATCCGCCGGAGGAAACATCGATGATGCCGAGTTTTCTGCCTTCCATTTCAATGGCGAAATTGCTGTCGGCGGGGGAATGGACGCGAAAATCCATTCGCAGGTTGCATATTTCCGGGTTGGTTGTACGTTCAAGACCGACGGCCATAACCTCGGTGGAAGCCAGCTTGTAATTGGGGATAAAATCGGTTACCCTGGCCTGCGAACCATAACGAAAGGGGGTTCCCCCTTGCTTGAGAATAAAGGTTAGCGTTATTTCCCGGTTTAAATTATATTTGGTAAGCGGAGGGGCGGTTTGGGCAATAATGATCCGGCGGTCTATTACGTCATAGGCGATGGACTTCATGTGTCTGTCCTGCTCCACCACATCGATGGGCATCCCTGGTCTGATTGCCGTCCTGCTTTTTTCCATACTATCTTCTCTTATCGCCTGTTGCCAAAGTTGCTGCTGCAAGTTTTTTACAAATGGCTAATGAAAAAATAATTGACCATTTGCGCGCCGGGTATATAGAAAGAACGGACGCCGTCCGTCAAGGAAATTTTTCTTTTTCGGAGGAGCAGGCGGGTAGATGGGAAGCAAGCATGACATTGCCGAACGGGGGAAATATAGACATGGATTGCCGGAACCAGGCGTAAATTACCAAGCTGCAACTGGAGAGAACCAATGAGAAGAGCGGACAAGGAAATAACAGAGCGGCAGCTGATTGATTCCATTATCCACCAATCCCTCGCCTGCCGGATAGCCCTGTGCGACGGCAAGATGCCCTATGTCATCCCCATGTCATTTGGCTATGACGGGAAAAACATCTACCTGCACAGTGCCAAAGAAGGAAGAAAAATCGAGATACTCAAGGGCAATCCCCTTGTTTGCTTTGAGTTTGAAACGGACTGCGAGGTTATCCCCACTCCCCGGGCCTGTTCGTTCACCATGCGCTACAAAAGCGTGATCGGCTACGGAACTGCTTGTTTTATCGATGATATTGAAGAGAGAAGCGCGGCGCTCCGGACAATCATCAGTCAATATACGGACAAAATCGTTGTCTTGAGTGAGAATGATCTGGCAAAAATAACAATTATAAGGATTGATTGCGTGAGCGGTTTTCTGACATCCTCAAGGAAGCCCTATTCAAGAATGATATCAAGAGCGGTAATTGCAAAACGTCTGTCATCCCCGAATTCTTTTATCGGGGATCTGATTTTTCGAGGCTTTTAACCCTACAACGATACATAATGTTCAGCTTCCAACGCAGCAAGTTTTCGTTTCCGATGAGAGAGATAAGCCCGATGGTTCTTCATCTGTATCCATGAGACAAGGTTAATGAGATCAATAAGATCCAACTTTTTCATGGGCAAGACTGCGCTGATGAGCAGCCTAAGCTGCGACAGCGTAATAGCTGGTGCTTTTTTTCCCCCACCGGATTCTCATGTGCCAGAGGAAAAAATGAGCCAGCATGCAGGTCAACATATGGTGTCGCCACCCGGGAAACTTCCTCACCTCGTAGTGATCCATCCCGAGATCGGATTTGGCCTCCTCAAAGCACTGCTCGATGGCCCAGCGAACTCCCGAGAGCCAGACGAAGTTATTCAAGTGGGCGGATCTGTTTGCGTTCGAGATGAAGTAGGAATAAACGGCACCTTCTCCAAGAGTCCTGCGAACGATAAGCCAAACCGTCCGGTAGGGCTGCGCGTCTTTACAAAGAACAATCCGGCGCTTCATAAACTCATAGGACACTGGCCCCTTCGTCCCTTCGGAAACCGTCCTGCGATACCAGAAGTAGTCGTTCGTCCCCTTGGCGATCTTATCAAAAGTGATAGGCTTCTTCTCAGTTTCAACAAGGATCCGTTTCGTCCTCTTCTCCCCGCCATACCGGTAGGACTTCTCCATCGTGGCCGGGTTTTGCAGCCAGCAGAGGGTGTCATGGGGAAGGGCGACAAGGAACGACACTCCAGGAATCTTTTCTACCGCCTCCAGAAACTCCGGGCTGTTCCCGTAAATCGAATCCGCTACCACATATCGGAAAGGAATCACCCCCTCGCCAACAATCTTCTCGAGCATCTCCACAGCCAACTGTGGTTTCGTCTTGAAAGAAATCTCGGCAGGAAGTCTGCACTTCTCCCGGCGCTCGGCGTAATCCGAGCCGAACCACTTCTCCGGAATGAACAGTCGGTTGTCCAGGAAACCGTAGCCGTGGCGCGAAGCATAAGCCGCATAGACCCCTACCTGGCAGTTCTCCACTTTTCCGACATTGCCGCAGTACTGCCGGGAAACTCCGACGGAATCATTCCCCTTCTTCACAAAGCCCGATTCGTCGATAATCAGCACCCCCTCGGCATCGCCAAGATCATCGAACACCAGACCGTGGTATCTGGAAAGAATCCGCTCCTCCTCCCAGACGATATCGCTAACAAAGTGCTGCATGGCCCGAACCTTGGCGCTCTCCACGTTCAGGGCGATCGGCTCGATGGATTTTCTCTCCAGTTGGCTCATCTGGCCTGCCATGTACTGATAAAAGTTTTCCCGCGGTTCCTCACGGGAAAAACAATCGGCAAAATGGGCGTGAAATCCCTTGAAGTCCTCCATAAAAAGGGTAATATCCTCTTTGTCAATAAACAGTTTCGGGATGGGAAAGCTACCATTCTCAACACGATTTTCCGGTATCATGGCCTACCTCCTGTCCTTGTTTTTTTAAACAAGTAACAGAGTCAGACCCATTTGTCAAGCATTTATTTCATTATGTATCGTTGTAGGGCTGATAAGGTCGGTGAACTTCTTCATGGCATTGTCCTTCATGGTTTACGGATGTCTGGTCAGGCTAACCCTGCACCCGTTTCCTTCTTTAATAAAAAGAGCTGCCGCCGGCATTCCGGGGAAACGATCTTTACCCCGCGGACGGAGTCTGTTCCCACGCAAGAGATGCGAAATTTTTCCGGCGTGCATGGGTATTCAAAATATTATGATTTGTCAATAGAGATTGTGCATCACGCCCGTCCGGTTAATTGTTGAATGATTTAACCGGTTGGATGGACATGGTTCCGGTTATTGCTTGCAGGCATCTTTTTCCAGCGGGAGGATATCCCGGACATTGACATCGTGTACGTTGCCGGCAGTCAGGCTGATAAACGACGGAATACTCCCCGCAGAGCGAGGAAGGCGTGCATCTTGATGGCGGCTGGCGTGTGCGTATAACTGCTTTTTCTTTCGACAGGCAGCCAATTTTATTTTTTACAGACAGCCTTGTGTTTTTCTTCTTTTCGTGTTTACTCTCACTGTCAAGCTTCCGTGTTTTGTAAGACACCCCCTTGGGAATTTTTACACAACAGGAACCAGACTGAAATTTTCAATTTAAAACTATGTCCATTGCCAGTAATGATGGCGGCCCGATTTATGGAAAATTTTCTCATCAAGGACAGAAGGGGAAAATGGAAAAACCGATTTTTTTAGACTATAGCCTGTTGCTGGATTCAATTTATAACGGCATTATCGCGATCAATGCCGAAGGCATTATCGCATATTTTAATAAAACAGCAGAACGGATATTCAAAACACCTGCTCGTGATGCTTTGGGTCAATACATACTTGATATTCTGCCAAATACGGGCGGGAAAATCCTCGAATCCCTGAAAACAGGGAAGCCCTTCCACGGAGAAAAACTCAAAGGCAAAGAGGTAAACCTCATTTCCAATATCAACCCGCTCATGAAAAACGGAGCGATTACCGGCGTCGTCAGCGTTTTTCATGACATCTCCGACATTGAAACTATTTCCAAAGAACTGGATATGTTCAAGAATATGAAAAGCTGGCTGGATACTATCATCAATTCGTCCTATGATGGCCTCTGGATATGTGATCACGAAGGCAACGCGCTTATGCTCAACAAGGCGTCGGAACGGATTAACGGGGTGGAGGCTGCGAATATTATCGGGAAAAACATGAGGGAACTGGTACGTGCAGGCCTGTTCGACAAGTCAGTGACGTTAGAAGTTCTCCAGAAAAAGGCCCCCGTAACGATGATTCAACGGGCTCATGGAGATAAAAAAATCCTGGTTACCGGCAACCCAATTTTCAATGACAAGGGAGACATTGTTTTTGTTGTAACAAACGACCGGGACATAACCGAGCTGGATAATCTGAGAAGCCAGCTCCAGGAAGCGCAGGCGCTGGCGAAAGGCTACATCTCAAGGCTTTCCAATCTTCAACAGGAAGCGGCCGACCTCGCGAACATTATTTTCCGCAGTGCAGAAATGCAGAGAATCATTGAAATGGCGATGCGGGTGGCCCAAGTTGACTCAACTGTTTTGCTTCTTGGAGAATCAGGGGTAGGAAAAGGCATCATCGCTACCTTAATCCACAAGCAATCGGATCGGAGCAAGTGCCCGTTCATTCGCGTTGATCTTACGGGCATTCCAGATTCTCTGATTGAATCGGAATTGTTTGGATACGAAAAAGGGGCCTTTACCGGGGCAAAGGCGGAAGGGAAACTTGGATTATTCGAACTTGCCAACAAAGGAACCCTCTTTCTGGACGAAATCGGGGAAATTCCGTTTGCCTCCCAATCAACGCTTTTACGATTTTTGGAGGATCACAAAATAACTAACGTCGGGGGAACAGAATCAAAGGAAATTGATGTGCGGATTATTGCGGCAACAAACAGGCAGATCGAAGAAATGGTAGCCTCTAAAAATTTCAGGGCAGACCTGTATTACAGGCTAAACGTCGTTCCCATCCATATCCCCTCGCTAAAGGAAAGGACGGATGATATTTTACCCATAGCTTTTCATTATCTGAGAAAATTCAACAAAGCCTACAAGAGAAAAAAGATCCTCTCTCCCGGAGCAATCGATGCTCTTTGCAACTATGGTTTCCCGGGGAATATCCGCGAACTGGCCAACCTAATTGAACGTTTAGTTGTTTCAACCGACAATGACTACGTTGAGTTGCGGGAGTTGCCTGGCTATCTTACCGAAAAGTACCCCCCCCCAACAGTACCCGCCTCATTGTTATTCGAAGGCCTCCCCCTCAAGGAAGCTCTGGAAAAATGTGAATGTGAGATTATCCAACGGACAATTAAACAATACGGTTCTCAGCGGGAAGCCGCACGAATACTGAAGATAGATCAGGCAACAGTTTCCAGAAAAAGTAAAAAATATTCGAAGTTGCGCCCTGATGCGCTATTGCATAAATAGATGTCATCCTGCATGCATTTATATCGTATATATTTCAATATCTTAAAAATAAAAAGACAAACATAAAATGTTTTTGATGTATAAACGCATATATCCTTAGTGCCTTCACTTATTTTTGCTCCTCCAATCAAGTCTGCGAATAAAGGGCCTCGATGAAATTTTTGAAAGATGCTCGCGAGTTAATCAAATATATCCCGCGAGAAACCGGGGTATTCTTTCCACTAAAACCATTCATCAAATTTTGGCATATAAAATGCTTTTCAGTAGCGTTTAACATCATCGAAAATGGACGTCTCTCGTTCCCCGTGGATGCCTTGTCCCGGAGATATTTGAGGTCATTCAGAAATCGGACATAGAGGAATACCTGAGAATTTTCAAGACTGTGCCTGCTTTCACTGGGGAACAAGAACTGTTTCTTCGGAGCATAAAGGCAAGAACGGAAGATTAAGGAGGAAACAACGAGATGAAAGCCACGAACAAATCAATCGATAAATTGAGAAACACCGTTATGGCAAAGGGTTTTTCCAGCGCCAAACCAGCATACATTGCATCGGCAAAAGGGGCCCTGCTCTACGACGTGGAAGGCAACGAGTACATCGATTTCGGCGGCGGCATCGGCGTGATGAACGTCGGTCACTCCCATCCGCAGGTAATCAAGGCCATCCAGGAACAGGCCGAAAAGTTTACCCACACCTGCTTCATGGTAACGCCTTATGAGACCGCCGTGAAGCTGGCGGAAAGACTCTGTAAACTCGCCCCGGGCAAATCCCCCAAGCGCGCCTACTTCGCCAACAGCGGCGTTGAGGCGGTCGAAAACGCGGTGAAGATCGCCCGCTACTACACCAAAAAGCAGGGGATCGTCGTTTTGGATCACGCCTTCCACGGCAGAACCCTGCTCGGCATGACCATGACCAGCAAGGCAAATCCCTACAAGTTAGGGTTCGGGCCATTCGCGCCTGAAGTTTACCACATCCCGAATGGTTACTGCTACCGTTGCCCTCTCGGTATTACCTATCCCAAGTGCAACTGTGCGTGCGCGGACTCCCTGCAGGACTTTTTCGGCAAGATCGCACCCGAAATGATCGCCGCCGTCGTTGTCGAACCTGTTCAGGGCGAGGGCGGATTCATCACCCCGCCCAAAGAATATTTCCCGAAGCTTGCCAAAATATGCAAAGATAACAGCATTCTCTTCATCGCCGACGAGATACAGTCCGGAATGGCCAGGACTGGCGGTAAAATGTGGGCCATTGAGCATTGGGGCGTAGAACCTGATATGATAACCGTAGCCAAGAGCCTGACAGCCGGCATGCCACTTTCCGCCGTGGTGGGAAAACAGGAAATCATGGACTCCGTACATAAAGGAGGCATCGGCAGCACCTTTGGAGGCAACCCGGTGAGCTGCGCAGCGGCGCTGGCGGTACTGGACATCTATGAGGAAGAAAAAATCATTGACAAAAGCGAGAAACTCGGCAAGAAACTCAGTAAATATCTGGATGAACTCAAGAGCAAACACGATGTGATCGGAGAGGTGCGGGGGATCGGTTCCATGCTTGCACTGGAACTGGTAAAGAGCCGCAAAACGAAAGAGCCGGCTCCGGAAGAAACGGCCGCGGTCGTAAAATACGCCTTCGAAAAGAGGCTAAATATTCTCTCTTGCGGCCAGTACGGCAACGTGATACGCATCCTGATGCCTCTTGTAATCACCGATGAGCAACTGTCGAAGGGGATCGGCATTCTCGACGAGGCCTTTGCCTCGCTTGATAAAAAGTAATTTAAACATAGAGCCATCTGGAGCTCCGGGGAAAAGTCATGAGCAGTCTGAACGATATCGCCGCGCGGAGCATTCTTTCTCTGGATAAGCTTGTTCGTATTGAAGAATATATCGTCAATACCGGCTATATGAATCCGGAAAAGGCGCGCCGCGAAATGGAGTGGTTCATCATTGATCTCGGCCTCGACGAGTATTATTTCCGCACGACCTCTGAAACCGACATAGCCCGGCAACTGATTTCCCTGAGCGCCTCGGAGTTCATCGCCCGGCACGGCGGCGGCTCAGGGGCGCAGCTCATCAGCGAGCGTGAGGATCAGGCCGTCTATATCGTGGATGATGTAAACCAAAAGACACTGGAAATCGAGGAACGGATCGAAAAGAATTATCCGGCCTTTCACCTGGAAAGCTACATCACACGGAAGACTGCACGTAATAGTCCTTTCCGTTTCTATGTTCTGACAAAACCCGCCTTCACTGCTGAAAATAAGAAGGGGGCGGTTTTATCCTTTGAAGGTGCGGCCGATGTTGCCTTTTTCTCCCGCGCCGTCCCGGAGACCGTGACCCGTTACCGCGAGTTTTGGGAGAGAATGAACACCATGGAGGTGCCGCATATCTCGGTTTCCTTAAAACCGGAGACTGACGAGACGCGGATCATGATCGGCGTGAAAGGCAGTCAACAGCGCCGGTTGCTAACGACCTTCGCGCATCTGGTGGTAAGCTGCGGGCTCACGATCAGACGCAAATATGTGGAACCATTCGCCGATGAGAAGAAGATCGCCAGTTTCTATTTTTCCAGATTGCCCGACAATGTCGTCGGAGACCTGACCCGCAGCATCAACGTCTCTCTGATGCTGCCGGATGATCCGGTAACTGCCCTGTTCCACGACGGCCTCATTTCTGCGCAAACGACGATGTACGCAATCTCGGCCGCCGCGTTTACTCACCATTTCCTTTCCCTGCTGACAGAGGAATACCAGATTCTTCTGCGGGCTTTGAAAGACCAGCCCGAGGCTCGCGGAATCGCATATAACATGAAGATGCACCTGATCAAGGATACCTATTCTACCACGCGCATCTCAGATACTATCGCAAAACATCTGAAAGTCGTGGAGATGCTCTTCAACCACTTCGAACTTCGTTTCAAAGGAGGGAATCAAGAGCTGTGCGTAGAAACGGAAAAACACATACGCCGGACGCTTGAACGGGAGGTTCTTTACGGAAAGGAACGAGCCATCCTCAATTACTTTCTCATGTTCAATAATTCGATACAGAAGACAAATTTCTATAATAAAGAAAAGGCATGCATGGCGTACCGTCTGGATCCGGGAATCGTCGATCCTGTCGATTTTCCGGAAAAAATTTTCGGACTCTTTTTACTCATCGGACATGATTTTCATGGTTTCCATGTGCGTTTCCGGGACATCGCCAGGGGCGGCATCCGCATCGTCAAATCGCCTTCCATTGACCTGTACGCCCACAACATCGACACGATATTCACGGAAAATTACAATCTGGCCCTTACCCAGCAGCGAAAGAACAAGGATATACCCGAAGGAGGAGCAAAGGGGACAATTCTGCTTAACCGCAACAGTCAGGAGTTTGCCGAGCGGGCTTTCAAGGATTACATCGACGGTCTGCTCGATTTGCTCATAGAAACCGACGAAAAGGGAAACACACAGGTGCGGGAGATTCTTTTTTTCGGTCCCGATGAGGGAAGCGCCGGATTCATGGATTGGGCCGCCCTCCATGCCCGATCGCGCGGGTACCCCTTCTGGAAGGCGTTCAGCACCGGGAAAACGCCGGAGCTGGGCGGGATTCCCCATGACCTGTTCGGAATGACCACAAACGGAATTCATGAATACGTCCTCGGAGTCCTGAAAAAACACGGACTGAGGGAAGAGGACGTCGTCAAGATACAGACAGGCGGACCGGATGGTGATCTGGGCAGCAACGAGATACTCATCTCTAAGGACCAGACTATTGCAATCGTCGACGGAAGCGGCGTTCTCTACGATTCCCGGGGGCTAAACCGGGAAGAACTCATCCGCCTTGCACAAAAACGGGTCATGGTCGAGAAGTTCGACCGGGAAAAACTTTCCAGAGAAGGCTTCTTCATTTCCGTAAACGACCGAGACGTCTCCTTGCCAGACGGAGAGCTGGTAAAAAACGGAGAGGAGTTCCGCAATAATTTTCATCTGGGGAAATACGCCGTCGCCGATCTGTTCGTGCCTTGCGGGGGACGGCCGGGCGCAATCAACATTGGCAACTGGAAATCCCTGCTTGACGACCGGGGACGGCCCAAATTCAGATTCATCGTGGAGGGCGCCAACCTCTTCATTACGGAAGACGCCCGACTCAGACTTGAAGAGCAGGGCATTGTCGTGATCAAGGATGCATCCACGAACAAGGGCGGTGTAACATCCTCTTCGTTCGAGGTTTTCGTATCGCTTGCCATGAGCGACGAGGAGTACAACAAGTATCTGCGTGTGCAAAAAGACAAGATTTCGCCGTTCCGTCAAGCCTACGTGGAATGGATCATTCAGACTATCCGGACCTATGCCCGCTCCGAGTTTGAGCTGTTGTGGCAAGAACGGACGAACACCAAGTCGGCGCTTACGACGCTCTCCAACGCCATCAGCGACAAGATCAACCGGCTTGCCGACTCCATCCGGGAATCCCCCTTGGCGGACGATCCGGCAATACGGGAAAAGATCATGAGGGAGTACGCGCCCCGCATCCTGCTGGAACTGCTTGGCCTTGACACCATCCTGAAGCGGGCGCCTGTCTCTTACATAAAGGCAATTACGGCAAACAAAATGGCTACCGATTTTGTGTACGGACGCGGCCTTTACGCCAACGAGGTTGATTTCGCCGCTTATGTGGAAAGCCTGAAAAAATAAAACTTTATTAACTTGGCACATTGGAGAGACATCATGAGAAGACAGGAAAAAGAAATAACCGATAGAAATCTTATCGATTCCATAATCCGTAAATCCCTGGTTTGCCGGATAGCCCTGTATGATGGGGAAATGCCCTATATTGTCCCTCTATCCTTTGGGTACGACGGCACGAGCATATATTTACACAGCGCAACCGAGGGCAGGAAGATCGATATACTTAAGACGCATCCCCAGGTCTGCTTTGAGTTTGAAGCGGACTGCGAGGTCATCCCCGCGGAACGCGCGTGTTCGTTCACCATGCGCTACCGGAGCGTGATCGGATACGGAAGTGCACATTTCCTGGAGAACAGCGAGGAAAAGCTCGGGGCAATCCGGATCATCTTAAATCAATACACGGACAAAATCTTTACCATGACAAAACAGGATGTGGTAAACATTGCCGTCGTCAGGGTTGATATCGATCAGATCGCGGGAAAGCAGTCCCGGTTCAACCGCGACGTCTGATAAGAACAACTAAGGAAGTGCTTCCTTCTCACAACGAAGGGGGAGACGCTTCCTGAGAGAGAAACCTTTTTACCTATGAAACATTGCACAATAACTTTTACAGGAGAATCAGATGTACGGTTTTTTCAATCTCATTTTAAAAATTGATGTCGGCGAGCGTTCCTTTTCGATCCGGGAGTTATCCGACGGGGAACTGGAAGAAACCCTCGGCGGAAAAGGGCTGGGCGCAAAGTTGCTTCTGGAGGAAAACCCGCCCGGCGTCGCTCCCCTTGCCCCGGAGAATAACCTGATCATCGCCGTCGGCCCCGTCGCCGATACCCTGATTTACGGCGCCTGCCGTCACGGAATTTTTACTAAAAGTCCGCAGACAGGGCTTTATTCCGAATCATATTCCGGGGGCAAGGCGGCGGAGGTAATCAGCCGCACCGGCTACGATGCGATCGTCATCCGGGGCGCTTCTTTGGAACCGATTTTTCTCGAGATCAGCGACGAGACCGTCCGCTTTCATTCCGCGGTGGATTTGTGGGGCCTGGACACCTACGCCACGGAGGACAAGGTCCTCGAAAAGATCGGCAAAAAACGCACCGGCGGGGACTCGCAACGGGCCGCCGCTCTCGTCATCGGTCCGGCGGGGGAGAATCTGGTCCGGTTCGCGCTGATCGAAAACGATTACTGGCGCTCGGCGGGACGTACCGGCGTCGGGGCGGTGCTGGGCTCAAAAAAGATCAAGGCCCTCTGTTTTCATGGAAAGCGGAAACGCCCCATCGCCTTTCCCGACGAGGTTGCAGCCTTTGCCCGGGAGATTCTGGAGAAGGGCAAAACCGACGCCGGGGCCGCCAAATACCGGAAGCTGGGAACGCCGATGATGGTGGAGGTATTGAACAAGGCACAGGGGTTTCCGACGCAATACTGGTCAAAAGGGGTTCTCGACGGCTGGGAGGCAATCAGCGCTGAATCGCTCAACGAACGGTGCGACGTAACCCCGCGGGCCTGCGCCCGCTGTTTTATCGCCTGCGGACGGCTCAGCACGGTCAAGGTAGGCCCCCACAAGGGGTTGCAGATAGAAGGCCCGGAATATGAAACCTTGTATGCTTTCGGCGGTTTGTGTGTCATTAAAAGCATAGAGGAGATCATCTATTTGAACGACCTCTGCGACCGGCTGGGAATAGACACGATCACTGCCGGCAATCTGGCCGGTCTGACAATCGAGGCCTCGCGGCGCAACAAGATAAAAGAAAAGTTTGCTTACGGCGATACCGCCGCGATTGCCGAGTTGCTCACGCAGATCGCGTATCGTCGGGGAATAGGGGCCGTGCTGGCCGACGGGATTCGCGGCGCCGCACAAGCGTGGGGGCTGGAGGGAATCGCCATCCACGTCAAGGGAATGGAGCCGGCCGGCTACGATCCGCGGGTATTCAAGGGAATGGGGCTCGGCTACGCCACCTCCGACCGGGGCGCCTGCCACCTGCGCTCCACCTTCTACAAGGCGGAATTGGCAGGACTGATTGCCCCCGAGCAGATCGCCGGGAAGGCGGAACTCTTTATTGATTTCGAGGATCGTCTGCTTCTTGCCGATTGCCTGATCACCTGTCGTTTTTACCGGGATCTTTATTCCTGGAAGGAACTTTCCCGCATTGTGCGCATGACAACCGGATTGGGCTGGGGGAAGGAGGAAATCGGCAAATTTGCCAACCATGTCCTCTCCCTCTGCCGAGCGTTCAACCTGCGAGAGGGAATGACGCCGGATGACGATTCGCTGCCGGAGCGTTTTCATAACGAACCCCTGCCGGAAAGCGGCAACGCGATCGCCAAGGCTGACCTGAAGCGAATGATCGGGGATTACTATCGTCTGCGGGGATGGGATGAACAGGGGCGGCTGCCGGATCGTTGAATTCGGAATGAACGGCTGACTGGCTGACAGTCCCAAATAATCCTTGACGAAGGGGGATTTATCTGATTATCCTCGCCTGCATAAATATTTGATCTTTAACCCTTTATCTAATCCAGTCGGAGACCCTTTTAATGTCGTCTGACCTAACCTTTCTCACAAATGAATCCGGAAACAGTCTGCGTGAGCGGTTTTCTGACATCCTCAGGGAAGCCCTATTCAAGAATGATATCAAGAGCGGTAATTGCAAAACGTCTGTCATCCCCGAATTCTTTTATCGGGGATCTGATTTTTCGAGGTTTTTAAGTCTACATTATGAACATTAAGCTCCGCTTTCCCGCAGAAGCGTCGCGGGAATGACAGAGTTCGGAGTTTTGCAATTAGCTCATATGGAATACTTTTTTTGTGCAATGATTGGAGTAAAAATCCGATGACAAATGCCTCTATCAGAGATAATCATCAGTACGGCAATGTAGGCGATTTCTTAAAGGAAATTGTAAAAGGCAGCTCAAGCGTTTCCATTGTCTCCGCATACTTCACGATCTACGCTTATCATCATTTGCAAGCGGAGCTTGAGAAAATAGAACGGCTGCGGTTTTTATTCGGCGAGCCAACATTTATCAAATCGATAGATCCCAGTAAAAATAATCATAGAAGTTTTAAAATAGAAGATGATCAATTGATTATCCCCCTTGAACAAAGGCTGACGCAAAAATCAATTGCGGCCGCCTGTTCAAAATGGATTAAGGAAAAAGTCGATGTCCGCTCAATGGTTAAGCCCAATTTTCTGCACGGCAAAATGTACCATGTAATTCAGGAAAGCGGCATTGAGAAGGCGGTTGTCGGCAGCTCAAACTTTACCGTCAATGGTCTTGGCCTCGGTGGAAACAACAATATAGAACTGAACATGATAATCGATAGCGACCGGGACCGGCAGGAATTAAAGCAGTGGTTTGACGGCATCTGGAATGACGCAACCGGGCTTGTAGAAGATGTAAAAGATGATGTTTTAAGGTATCTTACCCAGCTTTTTGCTGAGAATGAGCCTGAATTTATTTATTTCAAAACGCTGTATCATATTTTTGAAAACTATCTCGATGACCAGGCCAAAGGAGGACTGCTTAACGAAAAAACCGGCTTCTTTGAAAGTGAGATATGGAATACCCTGTACAACTTCCAAAAAGACGGCGTTAAGGGCGCTATCAACAAGATATTAAAACTCAACGGCTGTATAATTGCCGACAGCGTCGGGCTCGGCAAGACCTATGAAGCCCTTGCTGTTATCAAATATTTTGAGCTTTTAAACAGCCGCGTTCTCGTTCTTTGCCCTAAAAAGCTTACCGGAAACTGGACCATTTATCAGGCCGGCCAAAATCATGCCCTCAATCCTTTTGTTAAAGATCGGTTTAACTACACAGTCCTCTATCATACGGACATGGGGAGAGAGATCGGGAGGTCCGATGCGAACGGCGTTGAACTCGGCAACTTCAATTGGGGCGCTTATGATCTTGTTGTCATTGATGAGTCGCACAACTTCCGAGGCAATCCTGTGGAGAGGGCAAAGGAGGACGGAACCAGTAAAATGAATCGGGCCAAATGGCTCATGGAAAAGATAATCAAGTCCGGTGTAAAAACAAGGGTGTTGATGCTGTCGGCGACGCCCGTCAATAATACGTTGCGGGATTTAAGGAACCAAATTGCCCTGATTACCGAGGGAAGGGACGACGCACTGCTTGAGACTTGCGGCATTAAAGACATTTCCCTGACCCTCAAAACGGCCCAGACAAATTTTACCAACTGGGCGGATCACAAGAGGAATCCGCACCGAAACCTTAAAGACTTGCTGGAGCGGCTCGATTCGGCTTTTTTCAAACTGCTTGATGAATTGACCATCGCGCGCAGTCGCAAGCATATAAAATCGTTCTACAAACTTGAAATGATCGGCTCATTTCCGGAAAGACTAAAACCTTCTTCAGTTTACCCGGTCATTGATTTAAAGAGCAGATTTCCCACCTACGACCGTCTGAATAAGCAAATTTTAGAATACAAATTCTCCATATTCAATCCTTCCGCTTATGTATTAGAAGAAAAAGAGCAGAAGTACGAAGAATTAGCTAAAACGGAAGTTCTGGCTTTCAAGCAGGCCGATCGTGAAAGCTTTTTGATTGGCATGATGAAGGTTAATTACCTCAAAAGGCTGGAGAGTTCGATTGAATCATTTGAGATTTCGCTGGATAGGACAATTCAAAAAATAGAAGTCCTGGAGAAAAGGATTGATTCCTTCATGAAGCAGAAAATCCCTGCTCAGGAAACAGCCCTGGAGGCGCCCGAACCGGATGAAGAGGAACTTGAAGAGAACGGAGAAGAGCACGATCAATGGCAGGTAGGGAAAAAACTCAAGTTTGATCTTGCCGATTTGAAGCTTAAAGAATGGCTTGAGGACTTAGGCCGGGATAAAGCCGCGCTTGTAGATTTGTATAATAACGCCCTTGCCGTGACGCCGGACCGGGATGCAAAACTGTTTGAATTGAAAAGAATCATTGGAGACAAAATCGCGCGCCAGACGAATAACGGAAATAATAAAGTCCTTATTTTTACCGCTTTTGCTGATACCGCTCAATATCTTCATGACAACTTATCAAGTTGGATAAAAACCGATTTGAAACTTAATTCAGCCCTGATTACGGGAACATATACGCAAACGACCTTCGGCAAAAGCGATTATGACAGCATTTTAACCAATTTCTCGCCAGTATCCAAAAACAGAGCAAAGATGAAAGCTGCGCCGCAGCAAGGGGAAATAGACATCCTGATCGCCACCGACTGCATCAGCGAAGGTCAGAACCTGCAAGACTGCGATTTTCTTATCAACTACGATATTCATTGGAATCCGGTACGCATCATCCAGCGTTTTGGCCGCATTGACCGCCTGGGAAGTATAAACGCAAAAATCCAATTGGTTAATTTCTGGCCTACAAAAGACCTCGATAGTTATATCAATCTCAAGGAACGGGTCGAAGCCCGCATGGCGTTGGTGGATATGACGGCGACCGGGGAAGACAATATTCTCAACACGGAGCAGCTTGAAGACCTAATATCTGAAGACTTGAAATATCGTAATCGCCAACTCAAGAAACTTCAGGAGGAGGTTCTCGATCTGGAAGATATGGATGAAACGGTATCGCTTACCGATTTTACACTCGATGACTTCCGCATTGAACTGCTCAGTTACATTAATGCCAATCGGCAAAAGCTGGAAAATGCGCCGTTCGGCCTCTATGCAGTCATACCTTCGCCGGCAGAGGAAGCTTCAATTGCAAGCGACAACAGAAGTTTTTCTCCGGCGGAGAGGGAAATTATCAAGCCCGGGGCTTTTTATTGCCTGAGACAAAAAGGTGTGACGGATGGAAACGAAGCGATAAATCCCCTCCAGCCATATTTTCTCGTTTACATCCGCGATGACGGCACAGTACGGTATAATTACACCAATGCCAAACAGATACTGGAAATATACAGGCTTTTATGCCAGGGACGAACGGAGCCTTACCGTGCTCTATGCGAGTTTTTCAACACCGAGACCGATAATGGGCAGCGGATGGATAAATATGCCGATCTCCTGAAAAAGGCGGTTGCGGAAATAATCATTGTGTTTAAAAAGCGTGGCGCTCAGAAATTGTTGAGCGACAGAAGCGCGCTCATCATCCCCAGATCGAAACAAATAAATGAAATTGATAACTTTGAGCTGATAACGTGGCTGGTATTGAGGTAATGTGAATGGCAAATCCGGACGTAAAACAAAAAATTATTACTTCCCTTGGTTCCTTTAGCGACGGACAACTGTCTGCCAACGCCCTCAATCTTTTTCAAACGCTTGGCTATAATACCGAACGCCAGGCGCCCTTCGATAAACCCAACTATGCCACATTCAAAGAATTTTTCGTTGATACTCAAGCTAAATTCAATGAAGAAAAAGCTTTGGTGAAAGACTGGGAATATGTTGATTTGCTGTTTCAGCTCTCCAAGGAAGAGGTGCGCAAGCAAATTTCCCTGTTTGATACAGTAAAAGTTGACCGCACAGTAATTGAGACCTACCTGTTCTTCACCATCGGATTAGTCAAAGACCAATACAGCCGCACGGAACTGAGCAATATTACACGCGAAGTGAACCACATGTTCCCGATGCCGGTAATGATTCTGTTCAAATATGGCCAATTTCTTACGCTCTCGGTCATTAATCGCCGACAGCACAAACGGGATGAAATCAAAGATGTTCTGGAAAAGATCACCCTCATTAAGGATATAAATTTTGAAAATCCGCACCGGGGACATGTCGAAATACTTTTCGATCTATCCTTCGAGCAACTTCACCATCGTCAAGGCTTCACAAATTTTGTCGAACTCCAACGGGCTTGGCAGCAAACACTGGACACATTGGAATTAAACAAGCGTTTCTTCAAAGAAATTGCAGACTGGCACTTCTGGGCTGTTAAACGGGTCCTCTACCCAAATCCCCATAAATTGGCAGAACATCATAATTGCTCACTTAATGTTATTCGGTTGCTGACTCGCCTCATTTTTTGCTGGTTTTTGAAGGAAAAAAACCTGATTTCGGCAACTCTTTTTGACACAGCAGAGCTGGCAAGAATACTGGTAAAATCTCCAATACTAAGCAAAAACGGTGATCCGAGCAGTTATTATAAGGCCATTCTGCAGAACCTCTTCTTCGCCACCCTGAATACGGACATGAATAAGGATGTTGCCGACAGTAGACATTTTATTACCAACAAGAAAAGCGCATCAGGCGTATCCGAGGAATATTCTATCCCGACAGCATTTCGATATAAGGACCTTTTTCAGGAAAAAGGTGAGGCAATAAGGTATTTTGAAGATATACCTTTTCTCAACGGCGGTCTTTTCGAGTGCCTCGATACCTTTGAGACCATCGATGGCAAGAATGTAGAAACTCGCATCGACGGTTTTTCTTCGACCTTCACCAAACAGCCAGTTGTGCCTGATGAACTTTTCTTTGCTGAGAACACCCATATTGATCTATCAGAAGATTATGGCAGTCCTAAATACAAGGATGTCACTGTCAATGGCTTGATACGCATTCTGGAAAAGTACAAGTTTACCATTGAGGAAAACACGCCGGTGGAAGAGGAAATTGCTCTTGACCCGGAACTTCTGGGAAAGGTCTTTGAAAATCTTCTGGCAAGTTATAATCCCGAAACTCAGACAACCGCACGCAAGCAGACTGGTTCCTTTTACACTCCCCGCGAAATTGTTAACTACATGGTGGATGAAAGTCTGCTGCATTATTTGGAAAACCAATTAATAGAATTTTACGATAAAGAAGCGGCATCGTCTTCAAATCCTGAAAAACTCTCTCCAGGGGAGAAAAAAGCCGTTCATGACAAACTGAGTCATCTTCTCTCGTATAATGAGACTGGACATTTATTTAAAGATGAAAAGGATTCAGACACGGCAGAGGTGAACGTCCTCATCGAGGCCATTAATAACTGTAAAATTCTCGATCCCGCTTGCGGTTCCGGCGCTTTTCCGATGGGTATTCTCCACAAGATGGTCTTCATTCTGGGAAAGCTCGACCCCTATAACAAGCAGTGGGAACAGGCCCAATTAGATAAGGCTATGCGCGACCGGCAACGTGCGGAAAAAATGGAGGATGAAGATATCCGCAGAAGGACACTGGAGAATGTTGAGCAGCGCGTCCGGGCAATCGAAGAGGCTTTCAGCAGCAATCGGCATGAACTGGACTATACCCGCAAGCTCTTTTTGATTGAAAACTGCATCTACGGCGTGGATATCCAGAACATCGCCGTTCAGATCGCCAAACTCCGGTTTTTTATCTCTCTAATTGTCGACCAGAAGGTGATAGACGAGCGGCCTAACCGCAACATCCTGGCCCTGCCCAATCTTGAAACCAAATTCGTCGCTGCCAACACTCTTATCGGGATCGACAAGCCCCAGCAGGAACTCGAATTGGGAGGCGGCAAGGTTTATACTATTGAGGATGAGCTGAAGAATTTGCGGCAGAGGATGTTCTATACGCGTAAATACACTGATAAAAAGAGACTGCGACAGGCCGACAGAGTAAAAAGGGAAGAGTTAAAGAAGGCGCTTATCGAAAACAAATACAGCACGACAAACGCCGGACTGATCGCCTCCTGGAACCCCTTCGACCCCATCCATGCCGCCGGATTCTTCGACATGGAAACTATGTTCAATGTCCAGGATGGTTTCGATATTGTGATCGGCAATCCTCCATATTTTAACGTCAGCACCATCGGTAAAGAGCTATATAATTATCTGGCAGATCATTACAAGGTTATTCATACCGGATATAATGATATTGTTTACTACTTCATTTATCTGGGTATCGAACATTTACGGGAAAACGGTTGTTGCGCGTTAATTACTTCCAACTATTTCCTCGGCAACGAGTACGCCAGAAATTTGAGGCGTTATCTAAAAGACCATATTTCCAAGGCAATCAATTTCAAGGATCGCATGGTATTTGATGCGGCAAGTATTCATACTTGCATCTCTTTTTCTTACAAAGGGACAATGCCCAGCGAAATCATCTTTTTTGAGGCAGCCTCGGATGAGAAAATAACATCAAGTGACATTGAAAAACACCTACGATCCTTTGCGATCAAACGGGAGGATTTAAAAGATGATTGGATTATAGCAGATCAACGGGCTTCATCGATTATTGAAAAACTAAAAAAAGATTCCGTCTTGCTTGGAGATATTGCAGGAATTGAACAAGGATCGAAATCCGGGAAGAATACTGTTTTCACAATTACAAACAAGTTTGCAGAGGAAATGGGGATTGAAAAGGAGGTTTTAAGAAGGAATTTAAAGAATGGCGATATTGGAAGATATGCAATTCGCGACAGAGGAAATTGTTTGATTTATGTGGATAATCATACGGATATAAAAAAATACCCACAGGCATATTCATATTTAAAGTTGCATGAAGACACGTTACAAGACCGGAATGAAGTGGCAAGCGGATTATATCCCTGGTACAGATTCGATCGGCCCCGAAATAAAGAAATATTTGACGCCAAGGAAAAAATTGTTGTCCCCTATAGGGCTGAGGGAAATCGTTTTGCCTTTGATAATGAGCAATACTTCAACGATGGTGGCGATATTCGAGCAATTGTAATTACTGATAAAAAGATAAACATCAAATATGTTTTATCCTTGCTGAATTCGAAGCTTATCGACTGGTTTTATGGATTTATCGGCAAACCAAAGGGAAAAGTCAGGGAATATTTTAACAAGCCGCTCTCGTTTATCCCGATAAAAAAAATCTTGCCGGCCGCTCAGGAGCAGTTTATCACACTTGTTGACCAGATTATCGCCGCAAAACGGCAGAATCCCGATGCCTTCACCTTGCCGCTGGAGGCCCAGATCGATGGTCTCGTCGCCCACCTGTACGGCTTGACGGAAGAAGAATTCTTGTATGTACTTTCCCAATTGTTTTTGCCTGACCCGGAGCGTATTGCTGCCGCCAATGCCTACCGGGACGTAGAAAGGGGGTTAATAAAATGAGTGTGCCCAAATTGCCGTTGCAATCTTTCCGCCTGAGTAATTTTAAAGCCGTTCGCGATAGCGGCGTGATCCGCTTCACTCCGCTCACAGTCTTTATCGGCAATAATGGCTCCGGAAAAAGCAGCTTGATCGAAGGACTCGAGATGTTTCAACAAATTGTTCTTAGCGGGATAGACGCGGCTATTCAGCCGTGGCGGGGTTTTGAACACGTCTGGAACAAGGCGGTTGAACATAAATTGAAGAAGAATAGAAAGACCTCTAATCCTATGTCTTTTAAAATCAAAGGAACTTTTCGTCGCGGGCTTGTCAGTGATATTCCCGTGGAAGTTAATTTATTACTCGATATGGATCGCCAAGGCAACACTATCGACATCAGAGAACTCAAGGTTAAGTCCCCTGAGGAAGGCCCCCAAATTGGTTTGATGGGAGATTCTTTCTCTGAATACAGAATAAGTAGTGATAAACGTCTGCAGATGCTTGCCTCCTCATGGCAATTCCTTACCATTCTGCCACAGCAGATGCAGTATCCCGTTCTTCAGAAGAGAACAAAAGGGGGAGTGGAATTATCGAAGGACGGCGCCAACATCGCAGAGTATTTTGAAAGCATAAGAAATGCGGATGTTTCGACATTCCGCGGCATCATCGAAACATTGCAAAGCGTTCTGCCCTACGCCGATGATCTGCAACCGGCCATAACCTCGGAATTGGAGCGAAATTTTTATTTGACCTTAAAGGAAAAAGGCCTTGCCGATAAGCTGCCCGGTTGGTTATTGTCTCAGGGGACCCTACGCGTTTTGGCTCTCTTGTGTCTTCTCCGCCATCCTAATTCTCCGTCCGTCATAGTTATAGAGGAAATTGAGAACGGTCTGGATCCGCGGACAATTCATCTCATCATCAATGAAATTCGCACGTTCGTTCAAACGGGAAAGGGCCAGGTCATTGCCACGACCCATTCACCGTATCTTTTGGACCTTCTGCCGCTTTCGCAGATCGTTGTTGTTGAACGGGATGAGGAAGGTTCCCCCGTTTTCAGCAGACCGGCAGACAACAAGGATTTAGTTGAATGGGCAAGAAAATTTGCCCCTGGAAAGCTCTACACAATGGGAAACCTAACACGGGCTTAAATGATGAGAGTAGGCTTAATCTTTGAATGCGGGCGGGGTGGGGCTGACGGCCAGGTGTGTCGCTATTTTCTGGAGAAATTAAGGCCTGGTGTCGAAATCGTCTCTCAATATATGGATGTCAAAACGAATCTATTGGAGGACTGCGGCCTTGTTGCATCCACATTGGTTAACAGTTGTGACAAGGTGGTCATTATCTGGGACCTCTACCCGGCATGGCGGGAAAAACATATCAAACCTTGCCGAAAAAATGACAGACAGAAAATATTTTCGTCGCTTCAATCCAGCAATGTGCCGCTGAGCAAGGTAGCCCTTGTCTGCATAGAGGAAGAGCTTGAAGCCTGGCTGTTAGCAGATATAAGGGCGATACGGAGTTTCATAGCGTCTTGCAAACATCCGCATCGGGTGGGAAGGCTGACAAATTATAAAGACCCTGAGAGGGTCAGAAAACCAAAGACTTGCCTCACTAAAATCTTTAACCAGGAACTGGGCGCCCATCGTTGTTATGAGGATTTTCGCGACGCCCTAAAGATTGCTAAAGCTATGCCTGATTTCAATCGGCTCAAACGCTCCTGCACATTCCGGCGTTTCGCAGAGAAAGCGGCAGGCATCTCGCTGTAAAAGGATGGCCCTTGTCTATTTGCGCCATTTTAAATTTCACCTGAAAATGCGTGCATAACTTGTTGATTTATAATTCGTTATTTTTTAGGGAATCGCTCTGAAAATCGGACTTGGTGAAAAGCTTGACTGCGTGGCGATTCGCGGCGTATTCCCTTTTGATTCCTGAGTGATCCGTATCAGCCGATTGAGCACACGAAACGACTGACACGGCGGGTGCTGGGAATTTTCGCAAAATACTATATCAAAAATGGAGGAAGATTGTGCCCGTACTACATAAATACAAAGATAAAGGAGAATATTACATTAAAACCGCCATCCGGGGAAATATCATCACGTTTCATCTTACTCCGGACGGGAAAGACAAGATTCTCAAAGCAGGCATAACACCTGAACAGCCTTTTCGACGGGCTATTTTGTTAGATCTTTATCGTTCCGGTGAGGTTTTTACTTACGGATCAGGCCCCGGTGAAGTTATCGACGATCGTCAAACGGAGTTAGATTTCTCGAATGATCCTGATTCTGAAAAAATGTTTCCGTCGTGTGCCAGTTGCTCATCCATACAAGATCTTCATTTAGTTGAAATAAAAGATAAAGATCACCGCGCCAGTATTTTATGTGGGGGATGTCGTTCTAAAAAAATCGCTACTTTTGATACCAGCATTCCTCTCGCGCTGGTATCACGCGCAATCCTGAACCGCGTGATAGCAATGAAGGAAATAAACCAAATAGACGCCTCAGTTACGACCTATAAAGAATTGCTGGATGCCGAGTTTAAATCGAAATGGGATGCCTATAGAAAGGGAAAACCGGTGCAAGGAGTAATGGACATTGATACCGGCAATCAAGGTGAGTTGATCTGATTACCCCGTTAGGAGAGTTAAGTCGTCAGAGGAGTGTCTCATGAAGGTAGATCATCTTTCACTATCAACGACCCCTGCACACTTATTATTCATGGGAAACGAGAGCGTGTATTGCCGATCAAATAGAGGCAATGCCAAGCGTCTATTTTGAAACATCGAATAGCGACTTCAAGGAAGCATCTGAGAAATGGCGCCCAAAAATGAAAGGCCGCTGTGCCAATCTTCTGTTTCTTGCTCAGAATGGTGTGAATCAAATTACGGAATCTATCTTTCAAGGCATTGTAGAACTTCCCAAGACGGATTTCATATTTTTCATTTCCTCGTCCATCATCAACCGTTTCAGAACAACGCAGGGGATTCTGGATAATTTACCTGTTACCAAAGAGGATTGTTTCAGGATGAACGGAACCAATGTGCATCGGATTGTTACGGATGCTTATCGTCGCTGGCTGCCGAAAGACACCGAGTATTATCTTGGTCCGTTTTCCATCAAGAAGGGTTCGAATGTCTATGGATTGGTTTTTGGATCAGCTCATCCACTCGGCATAGACAAATTTCTTCGGGTGGCATGGAAACGAGGCGGCGATGCGAACTTCGATATTGACAGGGATGGGATTGACCCGTCAAAGCCATCATTATTCCCAGAAGATGACAAACCGACTAAAATTAAAGATTTCGAGAAGGAACTTGAGTCCGCCTTGCTTGAGCATCGCTTAAAGACAAACAAAGATGTCTATCTGTTTGCCCTGAGGAATGGCGTAATGGCATCGCACGCTAAGGCCGCGCTAAATCAGATGGTAAAAGAAAAAATACTACCCGAACAAACATTTCACGTTTCATACGATGCATGGAAGAAGGCTGCTACGGAAGCAATCAAACATTTTTAGGGAGTTTGAACATGAATGTCGTCTATGAACCAAAAGGACGGGCGCGGGAATACTCCGAGCTGGCCTGCAATCTTTATCGCGGCTGTACGCACGGCTGCCGGTACTGCTATGCGCCGTCGTGTATGCGAACGACAGGGGAAAAGTGGCATGCGACAGCGGCGCCGCGGCGTGATGTGCTGCAAAACCTCGAAAAAGACGCCATGAAACTGCGTGGAGATTCGCGGCGCATTCTCTTTTGCTTTCTGAGTGATCCGTATCAGCCGATTGAGCGCACGGAACGACTGACGCGGCAGGCGCTGGGTATTGTCGCAAAACACCGGCTGAACAGCCAGATATTGACCAAAGGATGTGCGGATCTCATCCAGGAAGACATGGGACTGATGAGGGATGCTCACACGCAACTGGGCATTACGCTTTGTTTCGCCGATGACTCTATCCGCAAGGATTGGGAAACGTTCGCCTCGACCGTGGATGACCGGCTGACCGTTTTGAAAAATGCTCACAAAGAGGGCATTTTTACATGGGTCAGCCTTGAACCGGTGATCGATCCCGCGCAAGCGCTTACGGTAATCCGCATGGCGCATCCGTATGTGAATTTCTGGAAGGTCGGCAAGCTAAACCACATGAAAGAACACGAAAAAACTGTGAACTGGGGTAAATTCCTTTACGATACGGAAGAACTTTTTACGAAACTTGGCGCAAAATACTATATAAAAAATGACTTGCAAGCTTTTGCACTGAAGCAATGAAGGCGGCGGCAGGGAGGAAAAACATGGGGCTAAGTGCTGAGCTGGGGGACGGGGGACGGCTGTTTTTTGGGGGGATGCCGGAGCTCCGGAATATATAAAGCTATTGTTATAATTAAATTATTGACGACAACAAAAAAGTTTTGCCCTGTTGAAAACCGGCCTGCAATCAGTCGGAAAGCCGGGACAGTTCGGGATCAGGTTTGCAAGGCGACAACCTCAATTATTTTTGAATTTTGGGGAAAGGACAGGAGATATTGCTGCTATGGAAGGTGATTTCAATCTTGAAGAAATGAGCGACCGACTATGACTACGAAACGTAAACCCATTCTTATGGTCTCCTCTGCCGTTTTCGGCTTTGAGGAGCTGCTGGATCGAATCTATGCTTCTCTTGCCCAGATGATGAACTACGAGATATGGATGTCTTACAAAGGGACGATGCCGGTCTATCCCGAGCTCACGGCCCTGGAGAGCTGCAAGCTTGCCGTTAGGGAGTGCGATCTGTTTCTCGGCATCATTCTTCCGCGATATGGAAGCGGTAAGGAGAAGCCGGAGGACGATTCTATTACCCATGACGAAATGCGGGAAGCCATCAGATTGAAAAAGCCTCGCTGGATTCTGGCCCATGATCATGTGGTCTTTGCCAGGGGTTTTCTCGACAAGCTGGGGTTTACAACGAGAGAAAAACGTCATAAACTGAAATTGGTCAAGTCGCCTATCTTCGAAGATCTCCGTATCGTTGATATATATGAAATGGCCACGAGACGCGATGTTGAGGTCTATAAGGACCGTGTCGGCAACTGGGTGCAGACGTTCGGATCGCCTGAAGATGCGCAACTTTTTGCCGTCAGCCAGTTTCGTCGCTTCCAGGAGGCCGAAGCCTTTGTCAAGGATACGTTCGGCGATGTAAAGGCTGTACGGAAAGCTCTGCAGAAGGGAGGTCCAGTATGAATTCCATCGAAAGTCTGATCAAACAGGGGGAGTCCCAAACACTTGAATTCGTGGCATCTCTGAACGATAAGGACATTATTGCCTCGCACGTTGCAGCATTGCTCAATAGCGGCGGGGGGAGGCTGTTGATCGGGGTTGACGATAATAAGCGCGTAGAGGGGATTCCAGAGGCCGAAAAGGTAGTTGATGAGCTTCATTCGTTCCTGATGAAGGCCATTTCGCCGAGATCGCTGTTTTCTGTGGGGATAGAACAGGTTCAGGGTGAAAATCAGATTATCGTGATTGACGTTCCGGGAGGGAAAAACACCCCTTTCGTGGCAAACGAGCGTGTTTACCTTCGCAGTGGTTCCCGCACTTTGACGGCTTCGGGTGATGACCTGCAGATGCTGCTTCAGAGGCGGTCCGCCGAGGTTGAGCGATGGGAGCGGCGAGGCGCGCCTGTATTAACGATGGAAGATCTGGATAAATCGGAGATACAGAGAACCGTCCAGGATGCATTGACGGGAACTCGTTTTGAGTTCCGACACCCGGAAGACTCGGAGGCAGTTTTTTCAGACCTTGGCATGTGGAATCGCGGCATGCTGACAAATGCCGCCGACGTCTGTTTCGGTAAGCGGCCGGCCGTGAGGAACCCCCAGATCCGCGTCAGGGCATTTGCCCTTCAGACCGACAAGGGTGGAGATTACCTCGATCAGGCGGATCTGAACGGGCCGGTGACGCAGGTCATCGAGCAGGCGCGGGCGTTCATTCATCGCAACTCGCCGTTAACGGCTCAGTTTCTCCCTGATTCATTGCTACGCCAGAATCTGGAAGCATATCCGGATTATGTCGTCAGGGAAGGGTTGGTAAACGCCCTTGCCCATCGTGACTATGCCTCGTTTTCCAGCGGCGCGACGGTTCTGGTCTATCCTGCTCGCGTGGAAATTTGGAACTCAGGACGGCTGCCTATGGGATGGAGGGCAGACAAATTACGGCTGCCCCACGCATCAATACCCGCGAATCCGGACACCGCCCATTTCCTCTATATCCGGAACTACATGGAACGGATCGGGCGGGGCACTAACAAGATGATCGAAACCTGTCGGGAAATGGGACTTCCGGCACCTACCTGGGCCGTGGACGAGGACGGGATTACGCTCACACTTCACAGCCGGGCGTCGATTGAAGCGCCGGAATTGAATCTGAACAAACGGCAGAACCGGCTTCTCGCCGAACTCAACCCTGGCAGCACCATCACCCTGAGCGATTATTTGAAGCGTTTTGCCGGTGACGTCGGCGACCGTCAGGCTCGGCGCGACTTAAAGGAACTGGAAGCCGCCGACCTCCTCAAGCTGATTGGAAAAGGACGGGCCGCGCACTATGAGAGGACAGCGAGGAAC
This sequence comes from Syntrophobacterales bacterium, assembly GCA_019429105.1. Lineage (NCBI taxonomy): Bacteria > Pseudomonadati > Thermodesulfobacteriota > Syntrophobacteria > Syntrophobacterales > Syntrophobacterales bacterium. Next base: position 10,904 of record JAHYJE010000017.1, on the reverse strand, counting down.
TGGAAGGAATAAACCCGGACATAATCAGGACATTTTCAGCCGAGAACCGGTTTGGTCAAGACCAATAATTGAACCGTGTAATTAGATGTTTGGGCAATATGTCGTCCAGAAAAATCTTTTTTTACCGGACATCATCAGGACATTTCACAGGGTGAAGTAAAACAATCGGGAACGGGTTCACATTTTAAATTTCAATGAACTACCCCGCAGCAAGCTACGGGGTATCTAAGACATCAAAGAACGAAGAAAGCTTCGGGGAATATGACCCGGAGCATATTGGGGATGACCGATAAATTAAACAGTCTTATCCGCTGATTGGTACCAGTCGCCCCGTGTCAACGGAAGACCGCTTTTCCCCTGCGCCCCGGGCTTGCTGAGCAAGGCCTGATAGACGTTAATTCTGCCGCGGGCAAAGCCGTTCGCCGAGCCGGACATATACAGCCTCCATACCCGGTAGGTGGGCTCATCGACATAATTGAGCGCCTCTTTGTGGGCCCCTTCGAGGCGCCTCACCCAGTGGCGCAGCGTCAGCGCGTAGTGTTCGCGAAGACTTTCCAGATCCCGAATCTCAAACCCGACGTCTTCTGCCGCTTTCAGGGTGACGCTGACCGGGATAAGCTCGCCATCAGGGAAAACGTATGTGTCAACAAAGTTTCGACCGGCGTGGGGAACATCCCCCATGCGCCGCACAATTCCGTGATTGAGAAAAACCCCGCCCGGCTTCATCAGGTCGCAAGCCTGCCGGAAATATACGGGCAAAAGCGCTTCGCCGACATGTTCAAACATGCCCACGCTCGCCAGCGCGTCATAACCTTCCTTTGTTTCAAGCTCGCGATAGTCGGCAACCAGGACGCGGCAGCGATCGCCAAGTCCCGCCGCTACTATCCGCTCATTGGCCAGTTCCGCCTGAGGTTCGGACAAGGTAATCCCGGTGGCGTCAACCCCGTAACGCTCTGCCGCATGCAGCACTAAGGCCCCCCAGCCGCAGCCGATGTCGAGAAATTTCTGCCCGGGCTTAAGGCGCAACTTCCGGCAGATGTAATCCAGCTTGCCTTCCTGCGCACTATCGAGATCTTCCTTGGGCGATTGAAAATATGCGGAAGAATAGACCATTCTCCGATCGAGCCAGAGTTTGTAGAATTCGTTGGAGACGTTGTAGTGAAAAGTTACCGCCTGGCGGTCCCGCTCTTGTGAATGAGGTTTGCCGGTAAGTTTGACCGGGGGGCGGCGAAATGCGTCGCCATGAGCCTTTAACCAAGGGTGCTCGCCCTCTGCCGGCAGGCTCAGCAGCTCCTTGGCTGCCCGCAATTTGACGCGCCACCCGGAGGTGCGGCGCGCCAAATCCTCGGCGAGATCGAATACCTCCTCGCAATTGCCCTCTATGTCGAAATCGTCATAGAGATAGGCCTCGCCCAGTCCCAGCTCATGCCCGGGCAGAAACATGGCCCGCAGGGCCCCCGGGTGCTTCAAGACGATCTTTGTGGAGGTGGCAACATCTCCCGGCCAGTTTGAGCCGTCCCATAAGCGAACGCCGATCCGCGGCCCCTCGTCAACACAAAACAACTCGTCCAGCAAATGGACGGTTCTTTCCTTTTCATGACTATTCCGGTTAGCAGTTGCTGGCGCCATATTTTCCTCCTTGTCCATGAAAAATCCTCGCAATCAACCATGCATAAACTGTCTGCCGCATTTATAAAGAGCTATTTACCTTAATCAATTAATTGCCCATTGCCGAGGACAACATCCTACTTCATATTTCGATTGTCAACATTTTAATTATAAAATATTTCAGGATGAACGCCAATATCTCCTCGGCAGCGAAGGTTTATTTTTTGTGGCAATACTTCATGAAAATTGATATACGGCGCCACTGAATATAATGTATCGGGAAATCACAGATTTTACGTCTGTTTTTCCTTAAACAGGATGGAAATAATAATAGTTAAGGAGGGAAGCAATGGATAGTTATGTTCCCAAAAAGATGTTTTTCACGAAGGGAGTAGGAACGCATAAGGATGAACTCCATTCCTTTGAACGGGCGCTGCGCGACGCGGGGATTGAAAGGTGCAACCTCGTGCAGGTTTCCAGCATTGTGCCGCCAAACTGCAAGATTACCTCGAAAAGTCAAGGTCTGAAGGAATTGGTTGCAGGGGGAATCACCTTTTGCGTTATGAGCCGCTGCTGCAGCAACGAAACAAAACGGCTATTGGTGGCCTCCGTCGGGTGCGCAATCCCGGCGGATCCCCGTTCCTATGGATACATCAGCGAACACCACTCCTTCGGCCAGACAGAAAAACAGGCCGGCGATTACGCGGAAGACATGGCTGCGGCGATGCTTGCCTCCACCCTCGGAATAGATTTCAACGTCGATGAAAGCTGGGATGAAAAAAAGGAGATCTTCAAGATCAGCGGGAAGATCGTAAAAACACGCAATGTCACCCAATCGACCATCGTCAAGGATGCCGGCTATACAACGGTGCTTGCGGCGGCGGTGTTTATTTTTTAATCTTGCGGGAGGAATGAGCGATGGATGTCATGAAAGCAGTAACAACGCGCAGAAGCATCAGGAATTTCAAGGCGGATGCCGTTTCGGAATCGCTAATCAGGGAAATCCTGGAGGCCGCCCGCTGGTCCCCTTCCTGGGGAAACACACAGCCTTGGGAAATCGTTGTCGTTACCGGGGAGAAGCTGGAAAAATTCAAAAAAGCGAATCAACAGTTGCAAAGGGAGGGCGCCCTGCCTCAACCCGATACCACAATGCCGGCAACCTGGCCGGAACATATCAAGCAGCGTTATAACGAAATCGGGAAAAAGGTGCTGACTGCGCTGAATATCCCCCGGGGAGACAAAGAAGCCAGGCTGCGCTATTACAGCGACATGGCCGCCCTGTTCGGCGCCCCCGCGATGCTGCTTTTTTGTCTGGACAAGGAAATTGCCCGTGAATACGGGATGCTGGACATTGGCGCCATTCTCCAGACAACCTGTCTGCTGGCGCATGACCGCGGCCTCGGCACCTGTATTCTTTCCGCAACGGTTCTTTACCCGTCAATGGTCCGTGAAATTATCCCGCTTCCGTCTTCCAAGGCCATCATAATGGGCGCAGCCCTCGGTTACCCGGCCGCGGGGAAGCCAGTCAATGAATTTGAGAGAGAACGAGCGCCCCTGGACTCCATAACCCTCTGGGTAAAATGAGCCAAAGGAGCCAATTGCAAAACTATTTGTCATTCCCGAAAGCGGAGCTTAATGTACACAATGCTTCTATCGGGAATACGGTTTTTCAAGCAGTTAGAACCAGATTCCCGCTTAAAATAATTGCGGGAATGACAGAATGTGAGAGTTTTGCAATTGCCTCAAAGGTGTCCTTTTAAAAAATTGTTTGCAATTTCATACGGAAATGTTGTACCCATCAGCAGAAGATTCAAGAATGGCGAGTCATCCGGGAAATGTGCATTCACTTCCTGTCGCTGCTCTTGGCAGTTCCCATAGCCGTAGCCCCGGACATTGAGGCCTGTAAACAGGTAACGATAACTGGTGGGGTGGCATATGAAGGTTCTGGTTATTGACGACGAAAAAGTTGTGCTTGACAGCTGCCGGAAGATTCTCTGCTCGGAGGGTTTCGATGTTGTGCCAGTGTCAAGTGTAGATGATGCCCTCGCGCTTCTTGAAAATGAAAGCTTTCCCCTCCTTCTGATTGACATCAAGATGCCCAGACACGACGGACTTTACCTGATGAATCTGCTTCGGGAACATGGGGTGCTCATCCCCATGGTGGTAATGAGCGGTTACACTACAGCTGAGACGATGGACAAGGCCAAGAGCATGGGCGCTACCGCCTTTCTCCCCAAACCCTTCACCCCTGACGAGCTGATCGAGACGGTGCGGCAAGCAATTGGAGAGGGGGCGCCATTGACAGCTCCCCTCCCCTAATGATTGTGAGGCTGCGAATTATCCTCAACTCTCGAAATAATCATGTGCAGGGATACCGAGCGATGTTGACGCTATCCGAATGACAGAAAGGGACTTGCCAATGCCCTTGAAAACGAAAGACGCACGCCTGTTTTATCCCGGTCTTCAGCTTGTCCGCCAATTCGCGCCCAAACAGACTTTTTTGATCCGTAAACAGCAATTCGCATCCAACATAATGTTGTCAGGGGCGAATCCAAACTCACACCCCCTAATCCGGATTCACTGTATTTTAAGAAGGGCTCCGCAAACTTCAGCAGTCTGCGGGACAGTGATTTTATCGTTGGATTTTATCGGAACGCCAGAAAAATAGGACATATTCCATGTTTTACTCTACACGAGCCAAGCTGATCGCCAGTTTCCTGGCCGTAGTCTTTCTGGCTGGGTTTGTTTCGCTGTTGATAGGAGGCCAGCTTCTCTACGAGAGCGTCTTGGACGAGGCAAAAAACCGTGTGCGGTTAGACCTTAACACTGCGCGTGAGATATACCTGAACCGGATAAAAAGCATCGCCGGTCCCATGTCGGTATCTTCGATGGAACCGACGTTACTGGTCGCCGTGAAAAAATTGGACGTCGCGGAAATCATCCCGAGATTACAAATTGTCAAGAATCGTGCCGATCTTGATTTTATCGGGGTCGTCAATAAAGAGGGAAAAATGCTCTGCAGAATCGGCAGGGGGGATGTCCGCTGCGAAACGGTGGAGGTGAAAAACCCCATTGCAGAGCTTGTCTTTGCCAGGCTGGTGTCCGTATCCGGCACGATAATCGTCAGCAAAAGTTTTCTTGCCGCCCATAGCCTGGAGCTTGCAGATATGGCGCGAGTCAGACGGCTTCCCGTAACCGGTGAAACCCAGCAGAAAGAGGAAGTGGAGACATCAGGGATGGCGCTCGTGGCCGCATTCCCGATATTCGACAAGGGGAATATTGTAGGGGTTCTATACGGAGGAGCGCTTCTCAACAGGTCCGATAAAATTGTCGATACGGTACGGAACACGGTTTTTCAAAATGAAATCTACAAGGGGCGCAATGTCGGGACGGCCACTATCTTTTTCAAGGACATGAGGATTTCAACGAATGTACTGACTCCGAAGGGTGCACGGGCCATTGGCACACAGGTTTCACGGGAGGTAAAGGAACACGTCCTGGTCAAGGGCGAGCGCTGGACGGGTCGGGCAGTCGTGGTGAGCGACTGGTATATAACCGCGTATGAACCGATTGAGGATATCTTTGGCAGCCGCGTCGGCATGCTCTACACCGGTGTTCTGGAGCAACAATATGTCGATATCAGGAACAAGGCCCTCTTCATGTTCATTATCATCACCGCCGCAGGCATGCTGCTGGCAATCGGGCTTGGGTATTTTCTATCCGACAGGCTCACACAACCTGTAAACCGCTTGATAAAGGCCAGCCTGGAGGTTTCAGAAGGCAATCTAAATCCCGAAATCGGCCCGATATCCAGCGATGAGATTGGAGTCCTGCAGACAACCTTCAGGAATATGGTCTTATCTTTGGAGGATCGCGACAGGCGAAGAAAAGCGGAGAGCGAAAACCGGCTATTACAGTCTGAAAAACAGGCAAGCGTCGGCAAACTGGCCGCAGGCGTTGCTCACGAGATCAACAACCCGCTCACCGGGGTTCTGACCTACACCCACATGCTGCTACGGCGGAAGGATCTGGGGGATGATATTCGCTCTGATCTTGAGGTTATTGTGCAGTCCACGGAGCGGGTGCGTAAAATCGTCAAGGGTCTGCTCGATTTCTCCCGACAAACAAAACTTGACCGGGAGCCGACCGATGTAAACCGCCTTGTGAGCGCCACTGCATCAATGATGGAAAATCAAGCACTTGTCAAAGGGGTTAGTATAAACTTCAATAAAGGGGAGGCCCTGCCGCAGGTCACTCTGGACCGCAATCAAATTCAGAGCGTATTGTTGAACATGATTCTCAATGCCCTTGATGCGACAGAACCGGGGGACAACATCAACATCAATACGGCAACCGATCTGTCCGCGAGCGAGCCTCGCCAAATGGGAATAGAGATTACCATCGCGGATAACGGTTGTGGCATTCCCCCGGAAAACCTCGACAAATTGTTCGATCCTTTCTTCACGACAAAAGAGGTGGGGCAGGGTACCGGCCTTGGCCTCTCTGTTTCTTTAGGCATCGTCCACGAACATGGCGGCGCCATCCGGGTGCAAAGCGAACCTGGAAAGGGAACAAGATTTTTTATCTGGCTGCCGGTGGAGAAACAGCATAGTGAAACCGCGATTACGCACTGACACATTTAATTCTCTCATAATCTTTTTAAAGAAGGAGGGTAAAGATGGAAAAGAAAAGGGCGCTTGTGATTGATGACGAGCAGATCGTGCTCGATAGTGTGCAGAAGATTCTTGCCGACGAGGGCTACGAAGTCGATTCCACCTTGAGCGGGCGCGAGGGAATCGCTCTTGCCGTCAAGGCAAACTACGACATTGTGCTGACCGATATCCGCATGCCCGATATCGGCGGCATGAGTGTATTACGGGACGTAAAACGTGCCAAGCCAGCGCTTCCGGTCATCATGATTACCGGCTATGCCTCGATCCAGTCATCGGTTCAGGCCATGAAAATGGGGGCAACGGACTATATCGAAAAACCGTTTACCCCGGATCAATTGATCAAAGCCATTGCTGCGGCGCTGGAAACAGCAGCGGTCCAGGAGCCCGAAGCGCAGGTTGTTACCCACAGGGAGGAGATTCTGAAGGTGCTCGAACGGGCTTCATCAGACAGCGATTTTATTGCCGATTTGCTTTATCACGGCTCAGATGCGCTCGATGAATACGAGCTGACCCGCCCCGAAAGACTGGCTGTGCTCACGGGCGACATTGATTGGATCGAAAGCCAGATTGGTCCGTTGACGCCGAATCAGCGGCGATGGCTCGAAAAGAGACTCAGTGCCGAAATCTGGTAGCGACAGGGATCCCAGCTCAATGCAAGCCATCACAAAGGAGGCGCTTAATGGTGCAAAGGATGCTCGTTATAGATGACGAAAAGATTGTTCTGGAATCGTGCCGCAAGATATTTTCGAGCGAGGGATTCGACGTGACGGTCACCTCAAGTCCCCAGGAGGGTCTGAGCCTTGCGTCCCTCTCCCCCTTTGATGTTATCCTTGTTGACTGGAAAATGCCCGGTTTCGATGGAATGGACGTGATCGCCGAGCTGGACCGCCATGCCCCTGATTCGGCTGTGGTGATGATCAGCGGATACCCTTCGGTGGGTCGGGCGGCGGAGGCGATGAAAAGGGGCGCAATGGATTACGTCCCCAAACCTTTTACTCCTGAGGAAATCTCCGAAACGGTCAAAGGGGCAATCCAGAGAAAACTGACCGAAGAAAAAAAGGCCCTCGGCCGCTTCGAAAAAATCATGCAGTCGGTTCAGTTTCCCACTGCCACCATGGAGGACAAGCCACCTCAGACGATAGCGGAAACCGTTGCCTCGACGGTGGGTGTGGGCAAGACCACGTCGCCCTGGATTACCGTGTTTGTGCTCGGCATCCTTGCCGGCGCATACATCGGATTCGGAGGACTTCTTTCCACAACCGTGACCTTCGATCTTCCCAAAATCATGGGGATCGGCTTTACAAAATTTCTCGCCGGCTCGGCCTTCAGCGTCGGCCTGATGCTTGTGGTAATCGCCGGCGCAGAGCTCTTTACCGGAAATAATCTGATGCTTTCGAGCGTCATGACTGGGAAAATCACCTTGGGCGCCATGTCGGCGCGATGGGCGGTGGTCTGGTTTGCCAATCTGCTGGGATCAGTCCTGCTTGCCCTAATCCTTTATTTATCGGGACTCTGGAAAACCGGCGACGGGGCGCTCGGCGCGTCCGCCGTGGGTATCGCCTATGCTAAGGTAAACCTTACCTTCGTGGAGGTGCTTGTCCGCGCAATCGGCTGCAACTGGCTCGTCTGCCTGGCGGTCTGGATGGCGCTTGCCGCCCGCCAGACGGTGGGCAAAATCTTCGCGATCTACTTTCCAATTATGGCTTTTGTTGCAATTGGCTTCGAGCACGTTGTGGCGAATATGTACTTTATTCCGGCAGGGATATTTCTGCACAACTGGGCTGGGATTGCGGCTCCGGCGGTCTATGACACTGAATCGCTCAACTGGATAAGTTTCTTATGGAAAAACATGGTTCCTGCGACGATCGGCAATATCATCGGCGGCGGTGTATTTGTCGGAATGAGCTACTGGGGGGCCTACCTCCGGCCACGCTCCGTTAAACCAGACAAACCGTTGTGATGGGGGAAGCTGAAGGAGACACTATTTTTTCACCCTCCTTAAATCTGCCGCAGCACCACCAGCGCATCAACCGCCACCGGTTCGCCTTGCCTGACGATCAGCGGATTGATATCAATCGCCATGATGTCGGCCCGTTCCAGCCCGATTTTGCCGACCGCCATCAGGCAGCCGAGCAACGACTCCCTGTTCACCGCCGGCATTCCCCTGACCAGGTCAAGAATTTTGTTGCCTTTTATCTCCTGCAGCATCGCCGCCGCGTCCCTTTCGCTGAGCGGCGCCGGCCGAAAAACGACGTCGCCGAGAATCTCCGTAAAAATTCCCCCCAACCCAAACATGACACAGGGGCCGAACTGGGCATCCCGGACCATTCCCACCACCAGTTCCCGACCCCCCTTAACCATCTCCTGGACGAGATATTCCGGTTTGGCTATTGCTGATGCCTCCCGTATCCGGTTAAAGGCAAGCCCCAGCTCAGCCTCATTATGCAGGTCAACCGCTACGACCCCTTTTTCGGTTTTATGACTTATCTCGGAGGAAGAGAGCTTCAAAACAACGGGATAGCCGATAGTTTTTCCCGCCCTTTTGACCGCCTCCCAATCGTGTGCCAGCATCGCCTTCGCTGTCGGAATGCCATAGCCCGCCAGAAGCTTTGCGCTTTCGAACTCGGAAAGATTATTCAAGCTTTGTTCCGCTTGCCTGTCGCCAAGGCTTTTCTTATTCATATCAACTCCGTTTATTCTGTAAATTAATCGGGTTTTATGTCGCCGCCGCACGGCTCTGAAAAAAAGCTTCTCAAGCCCCGGGGACATCCTTTTGCAATTTTCTCGTAAGGGCAGATTTTACTACCACAATAATGCGAGAATAATCAATTATTGGCTGAATCTTCAATAGAGGACGGCCTGCGGTTTGCCTTGACGCACCTTCTTTTTTATGTAAATAAACCGCGACTGGGAATAAGGGTTTTGTAATCAGGGGAACTTTTGAAGAGGATTCGGCGCGCTTTTTTAAAAGATTGAATTGATTAAATTTTGAATGAGGGGTTGGCATGATCGAGGAAGAACTTTGGCTGGAATTGGAAAACGTCTCCCCGCAAGAGGTGGCTGTTCGCGCCATAGCTGAATATTATGAGAATAATGGAACGTTTGCAATCAATGTTTTCAATAAAAGGTATGTCGTTGACGTAAAGAAAAGGTTAATTGTCGAACCTGAAAACACTAAAAAATCAGGTCTGTTAGACGAGATACTTCTGCACTACCTGTCCCACGCGCAGGATGTTCCGCTGAGCAATAATCTGATTTCTCCCAATCAGTTGACTGACGGCAGCTTTTTCTTCCGGGCGAGTCATGAACTGCCCCTGCCGAAGCTCGCCGATAAATATGGCTCTGACCCCAATAAATTTATTGAGAAGGGCCTCCAGTTGGGGGGTGAAAGGGCAGATTTCGGCGATGCCGCCGTAAGGCTGCGGCTCTTTCCGCGGGTGCCGCTCATCTTTGCCCTCTGGAAGAAGGACGAGGAATTCGACAGCGAGGTCCGCGTGATTCTCGACAGCAGCGTCGAACAGCAGATGAGCCTCTATGGCGTATTTCTGGCGCTGCTTTACTCTATCGGAAGAATGCTCGCCGATTGAACCGGAAAACCCCTATTCCTCTTTCCATTCAGGGGCTTTTTTCTCCAGGAAGGCCCTGATCCCTGCGGCGGCGTCTTTTGTGGAGCAAAGACGGGCGAAGGGAGAAGGCGCCAATCAGCGCAGTTCTGCACGCATTTCCACGGTTACATGACCCCATCCTCCGCAGGCAGGTCCAACATCGAAGCAGGCGGTGCGGTTGAACATCACCTCGTTGGGATCCCTGCCGTTCATGATGTTTTCGAAGAAGGCATTGATAAGCACCGCGAGGTTCGGCATCAGAAAGGCGCAGACCCGCTCCGGGCACTCGCGGGTTAAAAGGTTTCCCGCCGAGTCAAAAATCAGTTTCTGCCCCACCTGATGGCCTGATTGACAGCCCTTGGATTCTATTACCTTGGCCACCAGCCGGTATCGAGACCCTTTCAGGGCGTTTTCGAAAATGTTTTGAAACCTGGGATTATCCCGAACGAGTGAGAACTCATTGTCCTCCAGCCCGAGTCTCCGCTGTATAATCTCTGTCAACTGTTTTGCATCCATGTTTTTACTCATCCGCGTTTAGTTGTGCGCAGTGAATCACCCGACTGCCCGCTGTACGATTCCCTGATTGCGCTTCCTATCGTTGCTTCCTCTGATCCGTCCAGTTAAGACGGGGTGAAAAGCTGACAGTGCTACATGATAATGGCAGCGAGTTTTTTTAATAGCATGAATGCCCACAATGCACAGCAAAAATTGCGAGGCAAATTATGGAAGCCATACACCATAAGCACCATTCACGGGATAGGAGCGCATGGATAAAAACAAAGAACCGCCTTCAAGTGCGATTGAACTTTTCGAAAAAAACGGTCTTGACAAAGAGGCTCATCATAGTTCATCCTACGCCAATCCTGCGGGGAAAGCGGCCAGAAAAAAGAAACAGATGAGCCAATTGCAAAACTATTTGTCATTCCCGAAAGCGGAGCTTAATGTACACAATGCTTCTATCGGGAATACGGTTTTTCAAGCAGTTAGAACCAGATTATGAACATTAAACTTCGTTTTC
>JAHYJE010000016.1:50000-68824 GCA_019429105.1 Syntrophobacterales bacterium | reverse complement strand
AATTGCAAAACTCTCACATTCTGTCATTCCCGCAATGATTTTAAGCGGGAATCTGGTTCTAACTGCTTGAAAAACCGTATTCCCGATAGAAGCATTCGGGAATGACAAATAGTTTTGCAATTGGCTCGGTTGTTGTTACTTTTTCACAAGCCGTTCCGCCAGAATGTCGGCAATGTGTTTCATCCGAACGCCAGGAAGCTGCTTGTCAACTCCGCCCTGCAACTGAACCATGCATCCGGAACAGGCGCAGGCGACGATCCCGGCGCCGGTGTCCTTGACGTTTTTCATCTTCTGATCCAGAATCTTCATCGAAAGCTCGACGTATTTCAGCCCGAAAACGCCCGACATGCCGCAGCATTTGTCTGAATCCTTCATTTCGCGCAGTTCGCAGCCGGCGGCCTCGAGCAGTTTGCGGGGCGCCTCGGAAACTCCGAGTACGCGTTTGAGATGGCAGGAGTCGTGATAGGTAACCGCCGGGCCGCCGGTGGTTTTCTGCAGCCGACCACGTTTTTCATATTCAGCGGCGACAAAACTGCTAAATTCTTTTACCTTGCTGGAAAAAATAGCGGCTTTGCCCCGCCACTCCGGGTTGTCCTTCAGCAGCTCGCCGTAACTTTCAAGAGTTTCGATGCAGGTCGGGCAGCCGGAGACAATCACATCGGCCTGCTCAGCAGCAAATGCCTGAACGTTGAGCAGGGCGATCTTTTTGGCTGTTTCCACATCGCCGGTCGCGCTGATCGGTTTTCCGCAGCAACTTTGCTCCAGCGGAAAGACTACCTCATACCCCAAATCCTCAAGGACTTTTATAATCGCTTCCCCTGTTTCCGGAAGGACGAAATCCATCGTGCACCCGCTGAAGAAAGCAGCTTTTCCTGCTGGTTGGGCGGGTTTTTTTATGACCGTCTCCACTCGGTCGCGCAGGGGTTTTTCGGCAATCGTCGGCAGACTCCGGTCCTTTGCCAGACCCGAGAAAAACAGCGGCAAATGGCGGATGAGCGTCTTGTTTTTCCCGGAAGCAAAGGGTTTCATGGTCACGGAAGCGGCCCGCAGCAGGGCGTGAAAAACCTTGCGGTTGGCCATGACGTTTTCGAAAAGCTGTCTGGTTACGAACGGCAGGCCATGCTGCTGCACCGCCCTTGTCCGCAGCTCCTCGATGAGTCCGGGGATGTTGATCTTGCCGGGGCAGACCTCGACGCACCGGCGGCAGCCGATGCAGAGTTCATGAAACTTCTCGAAATCGGCCATGCCGCTCGTCATCGCCGTCAGAATCGCCCCGATGCCGCCGGCATAGGTATGACCGCCATAGACATGACCGCCGACGATCGTGTAAACCGGGCAGACATTCAGGCAGGAGCCGCAGCGGACGCATTGGTAAACCTCCTTGAAACGTTCGTCTTTTGCAGATTGCAGGCGGTTGTTGTCGAGGAGGATAATGTGCATTTCCCGTGTTTCTTCAACCCAGCGGCCTTCCTTGCGCACCATCATCGGCGAAGGACCGCCGATAAAGGATGTGTAGCTTGTCATGAGCTGGCCGGTTGCCCCCCGCGGCAGCAACTTGAGGATCAGCCCCGCGTCGGTCATTTTGGGGAGCAACTTTTCATAACCCATGACGACCACGTGGATGCGGGGAAGGGTGGTAGCAAAGCGGGCGTTTCCCTCATTGGTGATAAGCCCGATCGCGCCGTTTTCGGCGATGCCGAAATTGGCCCCGGTTATTCCCATGTCGGCATTGAGAAATTCCTGACGGAGATGCTCGCGGGCCGCTTTGATCATCAAGGGGATATCCGGCGGCAGCTCCTTGCCCATCTCTTTCGAAAAAAGTTCGGCCACCTGGAAGCGGCTCAGATGAATGGCCGGGATAACCATATGCGACGGGCGGTGGCCGGCCAAATCGATGATCCATTCCCCCATGTCTGATTCGCAGACATGCAGGCCGTTTTTTCTGAGATACGGGCTTAAGTCTATCTCCTCGGAGGCCATCGACTTGGATTTGATGATCCCTTTGACGTCATGTTTTTTGCAAAGAGCGCCGATATAGCGCTTAACCTCGTCTCCGTTCTTTGCCCGAAAGACCTTTACCCCCCGCCTCGTTGCTTCTAACTCGAATTGAGCGGCTACTTCCTCGATCCGGTCAACCGTAGCGGCCTTCATTTTTCTGATCGCCTCGCGCAGGGCTTCCACATCGCCTGCGTTTTCCAGGGCGGCGGCCCGGGTCGCCGGATACCGCTCGGCAAATTTACCGAGGTTGGCGCGCAGGGGTTCTTCTAACAGTTTTTCCCTTATCTCTTTATGAAGATTACGTTTTTCATCGCTCATTGTGCACTTCCTTCTTCCTGAATCTCATCCATGGCGATTATCACCAGGCGAACCGGCCCATGCACGCCGATGGTCAATACCACCTCAATATCGGCCGTGCGGCTTGGTCCCGTTATGAAGGTAACGTAACCACGCTCGAAGGCGCTGGAAAGGATTGCAAAGGCTTCGCTGATCCCCGGAACGATGAGATTGCTGTCAAGCAGGGCAATGTGAATCGGGGGAAGAGTCGAAACAAGACGGCTTTCTATCGAGTATGCATCCTGACAGACGCTGCCGCTTTCCGCTATCCCGAACTCTACGCCGGAGATGCCGATGTCCGCCGTTGGCGCGTGAGCGGCGATATCAGCCTGCACATCGTAGAATTCAATCCCGGCCGCAGTGAAGACGTCCTTTAGCGCTCCCTCACCCAGCCGGGGGCTTTCTGTTGCGACAACCTTGCGGGCGCCGGCTTGCCGGGCAAGCGTTAAAACGAGTTGGGTTGCCTCCAGCTGCGTCTTTACCCGGAATACCTCGGTTGCCGCCGCCTTTGCCCTTTTCTCGAATTCGGGAAAGAGGTTCGCCCCGAAACCCCCTGTGGGGAGATGCCTTTTCCACTCTCCGTTGGTTTTTTTCATGTTCTTTTAGCCTCCCAGTTTCAAGGGGAAAAGCTGATAATTTGGTTTTTTCCCCACGGCAAGGTCCATAATTTAGCGAACCCGCTGACGTATATCGGAGAAAGCGCGGCTTTGTCAAACGGAAACTCCCTCTGCACAAGGGGCAAAACCTGCCAACAGATTCTTCGGGCTTGACAAAGGCGTGATTATTTTATAGACGAACCTCGCGTTATAAGATCTTGGCGAATCAGAGGAAGGGGGTGCGAAGCCCCCGCTGCCCCGCAGCCGTGAAGGGAACGAAAGCCCATGATGCCACTCTTGCGATAAAGTCGCGGGGGGAAGGCGGGCGAGTAGGAGGCCCGAAGCCGGAAAACGGATCCGCCAACTTTATTCTCGCGGGAGGATGATCTTGCCATACGGTGAGTCCCATTTGACCCTGAAAAGAATCTTCAGGGTCTCTATCTTTTTGCTTGCGGTTCTCGCCGCAGTTTTTCTGCTTGCCCTCTTTGCGGGGCCGACGCCGTTCGACGTCTCCTCTGTTTTTAAAGGCATTTTTTCCCTTTTCCCCTTTTTTGACGCGCAGTCTCAACTGTCGGAATCCGAGCGGGCCATCCTCTTTTCCATCCGTATCCCCAGGATCATTTTTGCCGGCATTGTCGGGGCCTCGCTTTCCTGCTCCGGGGTCGTTTTCCAGGGTATTTTGCGCAATCCGCTTGCCGATCCATACATCCTCGGCGTTTCCGGCGGCGCCGCCGCCGGCGCGATCGCGGCCATCACCCTCGGTCTGGATTCTCTTCCTTTCGGCGTCACGGCGGTTGCCTTCATCGGCGGAATTTCCTCGATACTTCTGGTATGGGGGCTTTCCGGTTCCTCTGCTGAACGCAGAACGGACAGGATTCTCCTTTCCGGCGTCATCGTCAATGCGTTTTTTTCCGCGCTGATCATGTTTCTTGTTGCGGTAGCCGACAGCGAGCGGCTGCAGGGCGTCATCTTCTGGTTGATGGGCGATCTGGGGATGGCGGAGAAAAAAGATATTCTGCTGGCCGCGCTGTTAATGATTGCCGGTTTCCTCCTGATGTTTGTGAATGCCCGTGATCTCAATATCATGCTTGCCGGCGAGGATACGGCCCTGCAATTGGGGATTAATGTAAAAAAAACAAGGATGACGCTGCTTTTGGCGGCGTCCCTCGTGACGGCGGGGGCGGTGTCGATGAGCGGCATAATCGGCTTCGTCGGACTGATGATTCCCCACATCGCGCGGATGCTCTTTGGTTCCGATAACCGGCTTTTGCTGCCCGCTTCGCTGCTTTTTGGCGGGGCATTCCTGATTGTCGCCGACGCCATTGCCCGCACGGTTATTGCCCCGTCCGAGCTGCCGGTAGGGGTGATCACCGCCCTTTGCGGGGCGCCGTACTTCGCCTATCTGATGAAGAGGTCGAAATAGCAGCTATGGAAATACTGGGGATTGAGGGTGTAAGTTTCCAATATGGGGAGAACTGGATACTGAGGGATCTCAATCTGAAGGTGCGAAAGGGCGAGTTCTGGGGAATTTTAGGGCCGAACGGCGCCGGGAAGACGACGCTGATGAACCTGATCGACGGGATAATCCCGCCGCGGGAAGGCGTGATTAAAATCGGCGGGAAATCGGTCTTCGAGATGAAAAGAAAGGAACTGGCGAAGCTGATAGCGGTTGTGCCGCAGGACGCCTCGCTGGTTTTTCCTATGACAGTCGAAGAGGTGGTGCTGATGGGGAGAACCCCCCATCTGGGAAAATTCGAGTTTGAATCCGGACACGACCTGGAGGTAGCCCGCCTGGCGATGGAGGCGACTGATATTCTGCCGCTTGCAGCGCGGTTGATCCAGTCGCTGAGCGGCGGAGAGCGGCAGCGGGTACTGCTCGCCCGGGCGCTGGCACAGCAGCCCCAAGTGCTGCTCCTCGATGAGCCCACCTCTTCGCTCGATATCGCCCATCAGCTTGGCGCTTTCGAGATGATCCGCTCGCTTAGCGGGGCAGCGGGGCTTACCGTGCTTGCCGCCACGCATGACATGAATCTGGCTTCGCTTTACTGCGACCGGATTGCCCTTTTGCATAAAGGTAATTTTTATTCTCAGGGGACGCCGGAGGAGGCGCTGACCGAAAAGGGGATCAAAGATGTTTACGGGGTCAACGTTTTTGTTGACCGTCATCCATTAACCGGCCTGCCGAGGATTTCACTGCTCGGCGGCCCTTCGTCGGAACGAGGAAGTCGGTGGAAAGCCGACGCTGCCCCGCATCTGTAAGCGAGACGAACCCCGCACTATGCCACTGGTTTTTTAAAAACCGGGAAGGCGCGGCAAGTAGGGAGACGCAAGCCAGAATATTCGCCCGGCGAATAAAAAACGACTTTTCGCGAGGAAAGGTCAGGGAGGTAGAAATGTATTTCGGTAAAGTTTTCAGGGTTTTGTCTGTTGCTGCGTTTTTGGGATCTTTCACTGTGCACGGGTACGGGGCGATGCCCAGGGCCGTGGACGAAGCCGCCGTTCTGCCGGAGGTGGTTGTAACGGCAACGCGTGACTCGGAGGAGGTGCGCCGGGTTCCGGCCAATGTTTCGGTGATCACGGCAAAACAGATCGAGGAATCGGCGGCAACGACAGTCGTCGAGGTTCTGGAGACGCTGGAAAGTATAAATCTTGTCGATTACACGGGCACAGGTTCGAAGACATCCATAGACATGCGTGGTTTCGGAGGTGATTCTCCCTACGGGAAGACGCTGGTAATGCTGGATGGCCGGAGGCTCAACCGGCCCGACATGTCTTCGGCAAACTGGTTGCAGATACCTCTTAACAACGTCGAAAGTATTGAGGTGGTGCGCGGCGCCGGCAGCGTTTTGTACGGAGACGCCGCGGTGGGCGGCGTTATCAACATCATTACCAAAAAAGGCGAGGGAAAACCGAAATTCAATGCCTCGATAATTGCCGGAAGCTATGGACTGCACGATGAGCGGGTCGCCTTTTCCGGTTCCTCCGAAAAATGGAGCTATGCGCTGACCGGAGAGAACAATCACAATTCCGGGTACAGAGACCGCTCGAAATTGTCCTCCCAGGGCGGAGGTTTTGATGTTGGCTACGAGGCGAGCGAGCTCTTCAATGTTTCGCTGGGGGTGGCGTTCAACAAGACGGACTATCAAATGCCGGGCGCCCTTACCAAGACGCAGATGGAGCAGGACCGGCGGCAGTACCAGCCGGCCGGTTTGTGGGCGCCGGCGTCTTCGGATGACGATGGCGCCGATACTTATACCGATCTCAATTTGGGCGTCAGGTCCTATCTTGGTCCCTGGGGGGAGCTGAGCGTCAATTTTCTGTACGGCAAAAAAGAGCTGCAGGCCAACATGCCGTCCTGGTGGGGTCACTATTCCGACACCGGCATCGACACCTACGGGATAACGCCGAAATACATCCTGGAAAAAGATGTCTTCGGGTTCGGCAACAAATTGCTCCTGGGTATCGATTATTATCGCGAATCGTATGGCAAGGAGTTCTTCACAACCAGGGAAAGAGCGGTAAAGCAAAGCTGGGCCGATCTTGCACGGGACAGCCTTGGCTACTATATCCGGGATGAATTCAGCGTCGTGAAAAATCTGATCCTGCACGCCGGTTATCGATACGAACGGGCAAAACTTGGGGGAGACAACACGGATTCGGTCACTCCGGCCAACAATTTTTCCGGAACGGACAAAGACTACAGCGTCGAGGCTTACGAGGGCGGAGCGACCTGGCTTTTCGGCAAACAATCCAAAGTGTTTGCAAAATATGCAACGGTTTACCGCATTCCTTTTCTCGACGAGATTGCCTATTTTAATGGTTTCGGCGGCGGCTTTCTGATGGACCTCGAAGAGGAAAGGGGCGCCAGCATAGAAGTGGGAACGGAATTTTATCCGCTCAAGGAGTTAAAAATAGGCTTGACCATGTTTCGGGTCGATATGGAGGATGAAATCGTTTACACCGGAGTGTTTCCTGCGGGAAAAAACGAAAATACCGGAAAAACCCGGCATGACGGCGCGGAAATATCCCTCTCCTATCTATTGGGAAAGAAGGCGAAGATTTACGGCAATTTCACCTATCACCAGGCCACCTTTGAAAACGGGGCAAACAACAAAAAAGAGATTCCAATGGTTCCGAACCGGATGGCAAACGCCGGAGCGGAAATATACCTGCCCTTCAACGTTACCCTCCGTCCGGAAATCCGCTATGCGGGGGACTCCTATCTTGGCGGCGACAACGATAACAGCACGGAGAAGCTGGAGTCGCGCACCTTGTTTAACCTCTATCTATATTACCGTCCCACCTTCGGGAAGATTAAAACGACGCTGTTTTTAGGCGCGGAGAATCTTACCGATCAGAAATATTCGTCATACGGTTACGATGGCGGCGCCTGGAATCCCAATACCTACTACCCGATGCCGGGGATTGTCTTGAAGGGAGGACTCTCCTTAGAGTTTTAATAGAACAAAAGTAACTGCTCGGGTGGATAGTCTGGAGGCGTATAGGTGGATTGGGGGCAGTGATTCGTTCTTTGCGCAGTCCTGACGGATTACAGGCCAAACAACCTGAGCAGTTACCCCGATTATTTGGTAAAAAGATGAAAAGAGTTGTTTTTCATGGGAAAATAATAATTATGCTGAGCGTGATGGCGGCTTTCTTTGCGGGGCCGCCGCAGGTCATGGCGGACTCCCCGCCGCAAAGGATTATCTCCCTCGCGCCGAATCTGACGGAGATTATCTGCGATCTCGGTCTGGAAAAGCGGATCGTCGCGGTGACCGATTACTGCGACTATCCCCCCGGGGTCGCTTCCAAGCCGAAGGTGGGCGGTTTTGCCAATCCTTCCCTGGAAGTCATCGTTTCGCTGAAGCCCGATCTTGTCGTTGTGACAATGGACGGAAATCCGCAGGCGCTGGAGCTCCGCCTCCGAAAAATGGGGATTAAAACCTACATTTTTAAGGCGCGACGGATAAATGAACTTCCCGGGGCGATCCGCGGCCTCGGCGAAGCCCTCGGGGTGAGACGGGAGGCAGACCTCAGGGCGAGGTGGTTTGAGGAGAAACTGCGGGGTTTTGAGAAAAGAAAACAGGAACTGCTGCAAAAAAAGTGTAAAAAAGCGGTCTTTGTTGTCCAGTCCCTGCCGTTCATGGCGGCGGGAAAGGGGACGATCATGAATGATGCCTTTGAAATTCTCGGAATGGAAAACATCGCCGCGGCCGGGGGGAGTGGTTACAACAAGTTCTCGCTGGAGGAGATTATCCGTCTGGCGCCCGATGCGTTTTTTTTCGGAAAGGGAGACGGAATGGGGGAACGGGCCAAACCCCTCCTCAAAAGACTGGCTGCTTTGCCCGCGGTTCGGGAGGGGAAGGTCTTTTTTCTGGACGAGGCGGTTTACCGGCTTGGCCCCAGGATAATAAGTGTATTGCAAGAGATGTCGGATTGTCTTTAATGATTCCTTCGGCCGTTGAAATTTTTAAGGCCTTGCCGATTGTTTCCTGAAGGCGGCGAGGGCTGTTTCGTAAACCAGGCGGATGGAAACCGCGTGGGCGTTTGCCGCTTTTTTACAGTCCTCGTACTCGGGGGAGGCGGTGACTATGCGACCGTTCCTTTCGCCCACCTTGATGCCCACATTTCCGAATTCGGTAGTTATTTCATCACGATGACGCTCAAGACAGACCCTTTGCGACACCGATATTCGGACCCCGAAGGTAGATGTTTCGGAGAGAATTATATCGGCGATTGTTTTTGCCCGTCCTGGCTCGCAGATCGCCGCAAGCAACACCCCCGGTCTGTTTTTCTTCATTATGATCGGGGTCATGAACACGTCAAGCGCCCCGGCGGCGAAGAGCTTTTCCATAACGGGCTCGTAAAATTCGGGATTTAAATCGTCGATATTTGTTTCAACGACCGAGACAGAAGGCAAGGACACGAGATCCTCTTGGGTTTCCTCGCCCAGCATTACCCGCAGCACATTGGCCGTTCCGAAATCGCTTTTCCCAGCGCCGTAACCGACAGCATCCACTGTCATCTGAGGAAGATGGCCGAAATCGGCGGCAAGCTCCGCGATGATGGCCGCTCCGGTCGGCGTTACCAGTTCGCCCTCGATATCGAGCTTTTGCCAGGGGACGCCCCGCAGGATTTCGGCGGTGGCCGGCGCGGGCAGGGGGATGACGCCGTGCGCCCCGTTCGTGTATCCGTAAAAGGTGGGCATTGGGCTCGCTATCACTTTCGGCCAGTTTAAAAGCTCCAGAAGGAGAACGGAGCCGACGATATCGACGATCGCATCAACAGCGCCGACCTCATGAAAATGAACCTCTTCGGGCGTGCAGCCGTGAACCCTGGCTTCCGCATTGGCAAGCCGCAGGAATATCCGTCCGGCTGTTTCCCGCACGCGGGCGGAAAGCCCTGAACTATCAATTATGCCAAGTATATCCGAGAGACGTCTGTGGGTGTGCGGGGGGGCTTCGAGGAGCACGTTGACGTCGGTGGCTTCAACGCCGCCAGTTATCCTTTTCGTTATTTCGAGCTTATATCCGCCGATGCCGAGTGAAGAGAGCCTCTCGCGAAATGTTGCAGCATCTGCGCCCACATCGATCAGCGCCCCGAGCGTCATGTCGCCGCTTATTCCCATGAAACAGTCAAAATAAGCGATTTTCATTTGTTTACCAGATGTGCGAAGTAGCCTGCCCCGAAGCCGTTGTCGATATTGACGACAACGACGCCGGAGGCGCAGGAGTTAAGCATTGCCAAGAGTGCGGAGAGTCCTCCGAAATTTGCCCCATAGCCGATGCTCGTCGGCACCGCGATCACCGGTCGGGAAACCAGTCCTCCGACGATGCTCGGCAGCGCTCCCTCCATGCCGGCGACGACGACCAGGACGTTTGCCCGCATTATTTTGTCCCTCTGAGAGAGAAGGCGATGCAATCCGGCAACCCCGACGTCATAGGAGCGCTCCACAATGCTTCCCATTGTCTCTGCGGTAATTGCCGCTTCCTCCGCGACGGGGATATCGGCTGTTCCTCCGGTCAGCACCATAATGTACTTGTCGTTCACAACCGCGGCAGCATTATCCGCCCTGGTTTTATCTACTATCATAATCCTCGCGACCGGATAGTAGGTTGCCTCAGGAACAAGGGCGGAGATTGCGTCGGCAATGTTGGTTTCCACACGGGTGGCAATGATTTTCTCATGTTGTCCGGAGAGTTTCTTGACGATTTGGGCGGCCTGTTCGGGTGTTTTACCCTGACAGAACACTACTTCGGGAAACCCGTTGCGGAGGGAGCGATGCGTGTCAAGCTTCGCATAGCCAATTTCCTCATAGGGGAGGCCGCGCAGACGTTCCATGGCAGCGGCGATCGGCAGGTCGCCTGCCTTCACTTCTTCAAGGAGTTCCTCTATTCTTTTTTTGTCCATAATCGCTTCAGACCCGGATGTAAAATATGCTGGCTTTCCTGTTCCCTGGCTTAACTATCCGACAGACGGCTATTTGTCAAAGGATTTTAACCGCGGCACTCAAGCTCCGGCATCAACAACATTAACAATAACAAATATTTCAGACAAGAATGAGCGCCAGCGCAGCGATGATAATCAAGGCCACGGAGGTTGACGCCAAACCGAAAACCGGGATTAGCAAGAGCCCGGCGCAGAGACCGCCGAGAGAGCCGCCGATCAGGCAAGAGGTGTATAAGAATGTTTTCCTGTTAAGTCCTACCGTTTTGTAAATGCCGGCACAGGCGATCAGTCCACTTGTCAGAAAGCCGGCGACTGCAATTAGCAAAACAGTCAGCCGCAGGTTGCCGGTATCGCTTTTTGCGCTTCCGATAAAAGCGGCATTAAGCAGCATAATGCCGACAAGCAAGGTCGCGCCCCAAAAGCGGTTGCGATTTATGGACATCAAACCTTGTTTTACCGCTGTTCCTGTTTTCGCCGTCAAATCTCGTAAAAGCGGCGCTCCCAAAGCCATGCCAGTCATAAACGCCGCGAGCAAGAGAGGAATCTGCTGATAGAGGATGCCCTCTTTTGTCCCGTAGCGGAGGATGAGGAGCGATGCGCTGGTTATGCCAAGAAATCCTCCTACGGCCTTCAGAATGGTTCTCTGCCAATGAGGCCGCAGACGGCTTGCCGCAAACAGCAGGAAAAGCGCTAGGCCGGCAATCATGCCGAACCAGAGTGAGTGCCTTTGCACCGTTGCCAAATCTGGCATGCAAGAAAGAATCGTCTGCGGGAGCAGAGCGCCTGCCCAGGACTGAACGGCAGAGGGGTAACAAGCGGGTCGCAGAGCGGAATTTTCAGGAGAATCCATATTTTGCAGTTGATTTTTGATATTCGCAAAATCTTCGCTTTCGAAAAGTTTTCGTATGGATAATGATTGTATTATACTGCTTTTTATTCCTCTCTCCCGTAGGCGCTCCGTTAAAACCTCGGGAGAATGGGGAAGCGGGGCAAAGGAGGAGGCGATCAACGTAGTTGTTCCGGGAAGGATGAGCCGCTCGGGGAAAACAGCGGCAAGTGTCCGGAAAATGGAGGCAACATTGGCTAAATCCTTGTTCTTCTTGGTGTCTTCCAAGGAGGGAAGGCGGATAACTACGATGCCGCCGTGATAAAGGCGTGCGGTCAGACTGTCAAAAAATTCGCGCGTGTAATATTGATTCATTCGGCAGGAGAGGGGCGCCGCAATGTCAACAATTATGATGTCCCAGGCAAATCCCTTGTATTTGAGGAACTTTCGCGGATCAGCGCGGGAGAGGTGAACGGCCGGATTTGCCAGCGATTTGCGGATGTCGCCGGGGAGGCGAAAACGGATAAAGGGGTCTTCTGCGGGGAGCATTACGTCTATCCGTACCGGCTTGTGAAGCAGCAACTCGCGTACGCTCCCGTCCCATCCGCCCCCAATCACCAGTATTCTGCGAGGGTCAGGGTGCTGAACGGCGGCCAGATGGGCGAAGCGAGCCCCTTCCGTGTCTTTTGTCGTAAATACAGCCGTATCGTTCTCGAATACGGTAATATCCCCGCCGCGATATGTGGCAGCGACACGGCCAAAGGAGAAATCACCTGAAAAAAAGAGACCGGGATGATTTAGTGCGGTCATCCTCATGTCCAACCAGGAGACTTTATAGAGAAAAAGAAGAGTTGCCAATGCCAGAGCTATGGCGATAAAACGACCATATCTGCCTGTTTTTCTTTGAAAACGCAGGAGCGCTGCCGTAAAGGACAGCAGGGCGCAAAAGAGGGCAAGAAACAGATTGCTAAAACCGTATTGAATGCCGAAAGTTGCCAGCAATCCCCCGGCTATGCCTCCGGCCGCTTCCATTGCGCAGGCGCCCTCCGGACTCCCTCTCGTCTCCAAATGGATAGAAGTGATTTCACTGAACATCAAACCGGAAATGATGCCGCCAGACAGCAGCAGAATAAGGATCGCCAATTGCTTGAAAGGAAGGATGGAAAAACCGGCTATATTGTTCGTAACAAAATCGCCGCCGCGGATGCAAACGATTCCGGACAATAAAAAGAGTGCAAAGAGGGTGAATAAAACGGCTATCCTGTTTTCAGTTGGCCATGGTCTGCGAAAAAGCGTCCCGAAGGCGGCGAAGAGCATCCAGCCTCCGAGGGCTGCCGGGTATATCAGCTCAACCCCGTGAAAAACAATGCTCAGTTCCCGAAAAACTACTATCTGCCCGAGCAGAGTTACAAGGCCGGCCATAAACAGGGCTGTTCCTGCGCCGCTTGCTGTAGTTCTAAAGATGGCCATCAAGTTTCATTTTCGCTGAACACAATCGCCTGAAAGGTCAAAAAAATTGCATTGTCCCTCCAGGCGTCTGCCGGCAGACCTGCCTTCATGCTGAGATGATCAAGCATTTCTTCTCTGTCCCATCCCTGTTCGGTGGCGACCTGGGGGAGAAAGACGGCGGATCTGCCGCCTTTCTGAAGCATTACCCCGTCTGTGCCCACAACGATGTCGGCGGGTCCGGCTACCCTTTTCATCGGCGTTAAAACGGAAATCTCTATTTCCAGATCGGGAAGTTCGTGGAGCGTGACCGGGTTGAAGCGGGGATCCTCGAACGCCGATTCCAGGGCTACGGTTGCCACGAGCTCGGCAAGAGGTCGATCGGGGACCATTCGGCCGATGCAGCCGCGCAGATTGCCCCGTTTCTTGAGGGTGACGAAAACACCGTGCAGCTCGCGCCGAAGCGGGGTGGAAGGTCTTGGCAAGGGCGTCATTTTTACTGTCAGGTAACGATTAATTGTTTCTCTGGCCAGTGACAGCAGATAGTTACGTTCAGAGGGGGATATGGAAGTTTCTCCGCTCGCAACGGCAGGGGTTGTCTCACCGCGAGCTTCATAACCGGCGGCAATGAGCAGCGCCCCATAGCCGACGACGCGGTTGCGTTCGCCGACAGGGATATCCCCCGAGTTGGCATAGCTGATAATTTTTCCTTCCGTTGCGCCCATTTCCCTGGCGGCGGCCATTGCTGCGATGATTGGGGCTTCACCGCAGGCGCAGGTGGACAGATTGGGGATATGGCGAGCGGCCTGCGAGCGGACAGTCGTCCTTAATCTTTCCGGATTAAGGGTTGCAATAGCCTTCAGCGTCTCCATATCAACCTCTTGCGCATCTTCGGCTTTTGGGTAGTGGGAGAGGTCGGAACTGGCGACGATCAGCCCCCGCCTCTTTTTGAGAACAGCGGCAAGGGCTTTGCCGAAACGGATGTAGAGGGCGGTGTCGGCCTGGCCGACGACGGCGGCGATGATTTTCGCCTCCGGGAAGAGTGTCTGGGCGAAGGGTACCTGAACCTCTACCGAGTGTTCCCTCTGGTGGGGCGCTTTGTCCAGGATGCAGTCGGGAGAGAGGGAGAGCAATTCGGCGTTAGCCTCCCGATCGATAACGGCCGTTCCCAAAGGGGTCCGGAAGCCGCTTCCCGGGTAAAGCGCTATTTTCTGAAGATTGGCTGTTGTGTGGTTGGTTCCGAGCAGTACTATCGTATCGTAGGTTTCGTTTTTTGTCTGATTCCAGCCATCGGCGCAGATCTGTCCCGAATAGATGTAGCCGGCGTGCGGCACAACTACGGCAAAGGGTTTTATCCCCTGCGGGGGCAGCGCATCTTCCAGGAATTTTTTAATGGCAAGCCTCAGAATGTCCGCATTTTCAGGATAGAACTGCCCGGCGACGGAGGGCGGACGAATTTCGCCAGCGTCCATACCGGAGGGCACGGCGCCGATCGTCAAAACGGGAATCCCGAATTTCAGAATGTCCATAATGCAGATCCTTCTTTCGTTAGTCTGGTTAAAATAGCATATTGGCAAAGTATCGAAGCGACAGGGGATTTATAACATTGCCGGCTACGGTTAGTCAAGATGATTTAGATAAATGATTTGTGGGGATAGCGGGAGATAATGATAAAAAAAGCCCTCCGACATTTTAAAAACATCGGAGGGCCGTTGATGGCAATTCTTACAGTACCATTACGTTTTCTGCAGCCGGGCCTTTTTTGCCCTGGGTTATTTCGAAACTGACGCGCTGACCCTCGGCCAGCGTTTTGAAGCCGCTCGATTTAATGGCGCTGTAGTGAACGAAAACATCGCCGCCCTCGGAGTCCTCTATGAAACCGAAGCCCTTCTGCTCATTGAACCACTTTACCGTTCCTTCTGACATGCTGTGCATCCTCCTTTCGTAAAATTTATTCAAGTCGGATGAACACGCTCGCAAAAGCAACAACAGGGCCGAAAGACCCTTGGACAACTGTCCGGTACTGCACTGCAAAATGTCTGTATCCAACTCCTGCTCCGATCTTCCCGCCAGGGAAGCCCGAGGCGCGGCGTGTATAGGCTATGTTAAAAGAAAATGTCAAGTTTTATTTTTCCATCACCCTGGCACCGCGCGAGCGGTAGGGATGCTTCATTCATGGAATCTTTCAAAGAGCTGCTCTGTTACCCTGGTTCCCCATTGCTCGCCATCTTTTTGAAAAACGAGACGAAAACCGGTTGCTTCGTATAGATGACGAGCGGAAAGGAGACCTTGAAAAGTCCAGAGGTAAATCTTGCGGTAGCCTTTGCCATCGCAAAAAGCGACAGCCTCGTTTAAAAGACGCCTGCCCCATCCCTGCCCCTGCAATTGGGGATCAATAATGAACCAGCGCAGGTGCGCGCCTTCGTTTTCGTCCGCTTTTATCCCATCTATAGCGATTGCCCCCGCTATTTTTCCCCCCTTCTCGAGCATCCATAGTCCGTCCCGCCCTTCTTCAAAGCGATTCATGAATCGGGAAAGTTCGGTAGCGACCTTTGTCTCGAAAAAGAGACCGAATCCCCAGTGAAGATGATAGTACGCGCCATGCATTTCGACGATTCTCCCGATTGCACCCGGATAATAGCCGGCAATGATTTTTCCCATATCACCTCTCCTGCGTTATTTTTTCAGCGGCATTTTTGCATAAAAATCAGGCATCGAGGGCGCCCGTTGCACTCCAGTCAAAGGGGTTTTCGTTGCTGAAATCGGGGTTCAGAACCCTTTCGTCAACATCCTGGGTGTAGATTTCTGCAAAACCCATATCCAGGGCGGCGTTTACGACCTGTTCATACTCCTTCTTCGTTATCCGCCGCCGCAAAAGCGGGGGTGTCGTGTCTGCGGATAAGCGGCGCTCCGTGCTAATAATGGGTGTATATTGCGACATGATGCTAAGCGGGAGGAAGGGCGACACCGAACTTATCAGCCTTAACGCTTCAAGGCTGTTTTCAACGCATCCAGGCAGGATGAGGTGACGGACGATGATCCCCCCGGCGGCCACTTTGTCTTTATCAAGGGACAGGGCATCGCCAACCTGCCGCACCATCTCTTGGAGGGAGGCAAACGCCTGTTGGGGATAGTCGCCAACCCCGGACAGTTTTCTTGCCGTCTCGGCGCTGCCGTACTTGAAATCGGGGAGATAGATTTCCACCTGTCCGGCGAGGAGGGCGATGCTCTCTTTTCTTTCATAACCGCCGCAGTTGAATACAACCGGCAGCGAAAGCCCCCTTTTTCTGGCAAGAAAAAGCGCTTCCATTATTCCCGGCAGGTGGGGAGTAGGGGTTACCGGTTCTATATTGTGACACCCGGCATTTTGTAATTCAAACATGAGCTCAACGAGTTCATCTACGGAAACCGACTGTCCGGCGGGGGTGTGGCTGATCTGGTAATTCTGGCAGTAACTGCATCTCAGGTTGCAGGAGGAAAAAAAGATAGTTCCCGCGCCCCTGGCCCCGGAAAGGGGGGGTTCCTCGCCGTGGTGAGGCAAATGGGCGCTTATCAGCATCTCGCTGGCAAGAAGGCAGAAGCCTCTTTCTCCGGAATTCCTGTTTACATGGCACATCCGCGGGCAGAGTTCACAAGCGGAGAGGCTGCTCTTCAGTGTTTCAATATTCTTCTCAATGCCGGAATAATTCATTCTTTAACAATCATGATTCATTTGGAGATTTTTTGGCAAATAAACAGTTTATCAAGGGTCTTGTCAAAGTATTTCAACTATGTCCCGCAGCCGGTTGCTCGCTATCAACTCCAGAAACTCTTCACCAAGGGGCGCCGCGAGGGCCACCGTCTTTTTCCAGTTGGCGATTCTCGTTTGGGGGTCGTCCATGAAGGTAGCGAAATCAGTGCGATCAGGGATCCTGCCGTTGGGGAGTTTTTGGATAAAGCTTTCCGCCGGATAAACCATTAGCACGTGATCGAGAAAAGCAGTCGGCGGGCGTCTTTTTTTAAAAACCTTGTCCATCCAGCCGGGAATGATTCTTTCCTGGTGATGGAAAAACAGCGTCAGCCCGCCGTTTTTAGTGCGGTAATCCTGATTTATATTATAATCCAGCAGACCGCCGTCGCGGTAAACGCCGTCAGGAGCGCCGAAGATATCCCGAACGCCGGCGACTACAAGGGGGATGGCGCCGGAGGCAATGACAGCGGATTTGAAATTTGCCTCGTTCAACGGTGAAAAACGGCCGTTGAATCCCTTTCGTAAGCAGAAATCAGGAGGGCGGGCGCCGTAATAAAAAACAACCCTTTCGGCAAACCAATGCAGCAGCGGCGGGCTTGCGGCGTTGGCCAGGAATATTGAGAAAAAACCTAATTTTTGTGACAAAACATTGTCAGAGGCGGCGAGATTCTTCATCCTCGTTGTCAGGATTGCAAGCCGGTATCGTTTGTTGGAGAGAGCGAAAGGCAGGCCGTCATCTTCAAGATAACTGTTAACGATTGCTGCCAGTGACCGAAGGATTGTCCGGGGTGTGTCTTTTCTGTTGTAGATTGCAGTTATATATGCCTCCATAAGCATGGCATAGCTCTTCTCTGCTTCCGGCTGCGGCCATGCCGCGAAGCGCCAAGCCCCGGCAGAGGCGCCCACCAGCCAGACCGGGTTTTTGCGGCCAAGTGATTGTTCCCTGAGCAGGGTAAGATCGAAGCCGCTTGTGACCAGCCAGCGGGGGCCTCCCGCCGGGCCGAAATAGGTTGCTATATGGTCCAGATTGAAGCCGCCGCTGCTAATAATCTCGTAGGCCTGTTTGCCCGCCTTAACTCGGATATTTCCGCTCATTGTTCTTGCATCCTGCCAATTTTACTGTGTCGGTTAAATTATCAAAGACGTGTGCCGCTAATTGCAAAATTGTAAATAAACTTGACACCATTAGCGACGTCTTGTAAATTATCTTCGCTCTTTCATTGCAATCGAATTCTTTTATATGATGGCAACATTCATTGTCAACGTCAATAGAGAGACATGCTTGTTTTTATCAGAAATGATTCGGTATCAATAAGAAGTTATATCCTTGGTTTTTGAGGTGAATAATGTCGGAAATAAGCTTACAGATGGAGAATATCGGGCGTCAGGCCAAAGGGGCTGCAATCCTTCTTGCCAAGACTTCGACTGATGTAAAAAATGGGGCGCTTAAGGCAATGGCGGAGGCCATCTTGCAAAATGCCGATTTTCTGAAAAGAGAAAACGAGAAGGACCTTGCTTATTCGCGCAGCATTGGTCTTTCCTCTGCACTGTTGGAGCGGCTGACGCTCTCTGACGCTTCTCTGGAGGGAATCGCCGAGGGACTTCTGGAGGTTGCCGCTCTGCCGGATCCGGTAGGGAAAATCACTTCAATGTGGCGGCGGCCAAACGGACTGCTTGTCGGTAAAATGCGGATACCCCTGGGTGTCGTCGGCATGGTGTATGAATCACGCCCGAATGTTACCGTGGATGCGGCAGCCCTTTGCCTGAAGTCGGGGAATGCCGTTATCCTGCGCGGGGGATCCGAGGCGATAAACTCCAACTTGGCTCTAGCCAAGATCATTGCCGAAGCTCTGCAGAAATTCTCACTTCCGGAGCGCGCCGTTCAGGTTGTGCCGATGACTGACCGGGAGGCGGTTTATGAGCTGCTGCAGCTTGAGGAATTCATCGATGTGATTATCCCCCGGGGGGGGGAGGAGCTGATTCGCGCGGTAGTTAGGGATTCAAAAATTCCCGTGATCAAGCACTACAAGGGCGTCTGCCACGTCTATGTTGACGAAGACGCCGATATGGACATGGCAATCGGGATCATAATCAATGCCAAGGCTCAGCGGCCCGGGGTTTGCAATGCGCTGGAGACTCTGCTTGTCCATGAAAAAATCGCACGCATATTTCTGCCGCTTGCAGCCATCAAGCTTCGGCAAGCAGGCGTAACTTTAAGAGGTTGCGAAAAAACAAGGGAAATCCTGTCGGAGGCGGCGCCGGCTACGGATGCTGACTGGAGCAGGGAATACCTCGATCTGATTCTGGCAATTCGGGTAGTTGACGATCTCGATGCCGCAATCGCCCATATCGAGAAGTACGGTTCTCTGCATACTGAATCCATAGTTACCGAAAACTATAGCCGGGCGCAGCGCTTTATCCAGGAGGTCAATTCCTCGGCGGT
>JAHYJE010000016.1:0-45000 GCA_019429105.1 Syntrophobacterales bacterium | reverse complement strand
GGTGTACCCCGTTAGCGTGTAGCGATTAGCACGTGAAGCGTGAGGGGGTTGCAATAAAACGGCCCAAGCGACTGTTTAGCAAAAACATAGGACTCTGCTAAGTCGTAAGACGATGTATAGGGTCTGACGCCTGCCCGGTGCTGGAAGGTTAAGGGGATTTGTTAGCCGCAAGGCGAAGCTTTGAACCGAAGCCCCAGTAAACGGCGGCCGTAACTATAACGGTCCTAAGGTAGCGAAATTCCTTGTCGGGTAAGTTCCGACCTGCACGAATGGCGTAACGATTTGGGCGCTGTCTTGACGAGAAGCTCAGCGAATTTAATCAACCGGTGAAGATGCCGGTTACCCGCAACTAGACGGAAAGACCCCATGAACCTTTACTATAGCTTGACAATGAATTTCGGACTGGTTTGTGTAGGATAGGTGGGAGGCTGTGAAGTGGGAACGCTAGTTTTCATGGAGCCAACCTTGAAATACCACCCTGATTATTCTGAAGTTCTAACCTCGACCCGTAATCCGGGTCAGGGACATTGTCTGGTGGGTAGTTTGACTGGGGCGGTCGCCTCCTAAAGTGTAACGGAGGCGCGCGAAGGTTCCCTCAGGCTGATTGGAAACCAGCCGTAGAGTGTAAAGGCATAAGGGAGCTTGACTGCGAGACCTACAAGTCGAGCAGGTGCGAAAGCAGGTCTTAGTGATCCGGTGGTTCCGCATGGAAGGGCCATCGCTCAACGGATAAAAGGTACTCTGGGGATAACAGGCTTATCACGCCCAAGAGTTCACATCGACGGCGTGGTTTGGCACCTCGATGTCGGCTCATCGCATCCTGGGGCTGAATAAGGTCCCAAGGGTTTGGCTGTTCGCCAATTAAAGCGGTACGTGAGCTGGGTTCAGAACGTCGTGAGACAGTTCGGTCCCTATCTGTTGTGGGCGCAGGATATTTGAGAGGCGCTGTCCCTAGTACGAGAGGACCGGGATGGACGAACCTCTGGTGTACCAGTTGTCGTGCCAACGGCATCGCTGGGTAGCTAAGTTCGGAAGGGATAACCGCTGAAAGCATCTAAGCGGGAAGCCCACCTCAAGATAAGATATCCCTCCTGGTGGAGACATCAGGACTAAAGACCCCTCGTAGACCACGAGGTTGATAGGTCAGGTGTGCAAGCACAGTAATGTGTTGAGCTTACTGATACTAATCGGTCGTGAGGCTTGACCATAATATTTATTTTGATTTGATGATGCACTTGGTTCTAAAACACAATATGCAATTGTTTGCCATTATAGGATATTTCGGTGGCGATAGCGGAGAGGATCCACCCGTTCCCATTCCGAACACGGAAGTTAAGCTCTCCAGCGCCGATGGTACTGCATGGGTGACTGTGTGGGAGAGTAGGTGCCGCCGAAATTTTTTTAAGCCCCTTCCCCAGTGGAAGGGGCTTTTTTTGTTTTACAATTGCGCTTAGCGTATGCTATGAGTCTATCCATTAAAAAAATCAAGGAGTATAAGCCATGTCCGGGCATTCTAAATGGAGTACAATCAAAAGGAAAAAGGGCGAAATTGATTCGAAAAGGGGCAAGATATTTACTAAATTGATCAAGGAAGTTACCCTCGCGGCACGACTGGGCGGTGGGGATATCGAGGGCAATCCCCGCTTGCGGCAGGCAGTTCTTGACGCCAAGGAAGTCAACATGCCCAAAGATAATATTGACAGGGCGATAAAGAAGGGCACGGGCGAGCTTGCCGGTGCCGCAGCCTACGAAGAGACTACCTACGAGGGTTATGGACCGGGGGGGGTAGCGGTGCTGGTTGATGTAATGACTGACAATAAAAACAGAACAGTCGCCGAAATACGGCATATTCTTTCCAAGCACGGCGGCAATTTGGGGGAAAATGGCTGCGTGTCATGGATGTTTGACAAAAAGGGCAGTATAATTATCGACAAGAAGACGGTAGGCGAGGATGAGCTCCTGGAAGTTGTCCTGGAAGCGGGAGCCGATGATGTCCGGGATCAGGATTCTGAATGGGAAGTAATCACAGAGCCCGTAGCCTTTGAAAATGTCAAAAAGGCCATAGCGGATAAAAAATGGAAATATCTGGAGGCGAGCGTAGGTAAAATTCCGCAGAATACCGTTAAATTGGAAGAAACCAAGGCCGAGCAGATGTTGAAGCTGATGGAAAAACTTGAAGACAACGACGATGTCCAGAATGTTTATGCCAACTTCGATATTTCCGATGAAATAATGGATAAATTGAGTCAATAGTTTGCCAAATCTGTAAAAGGCCTATAAATGCAGTAAAACCGGATTGAAGCGTAAGCGAAAGGTATTAGCGAATTGAGGGTATTGGGTATTGATCCGGGTAGTAAAGTTACTGGTTACGGTGTTGTCGAGGCGGTAAGGAGCAGATTTGAGTGCGTTTTTTATGGAGAGATCAAACCGTCAAGGGGCGCCGGTCTGTCGGTATGTCTGATGGAAGTGTACAGTGGGATAAAAGAGGCGATTCGGCGCTCCAACCCTGAGATACTGGTAATCGAAGACATTTTTTATGGCAAGAATGTCCACAGTTTGATTAAGCAGGGACACGTGCGCGGTGTTGCCGTTCTAGCCGGCGCCCAGGAAGGGCTGGCTGTTTATGAATACAGCCCTCTGGAAATAAAAAAGGCCGTCGCCGGATATGGTTTTGCCGAGAAGAGGCAGGTGCAGATGATGGTAAAAAATATCCTTAAATTAACCGAACTTCCTCCCCCGGATGCCGCTGATGCCTTGGCTGCCGCCATCTGTCATATAAATTTTTTAAAGACTGAACAGGTCTGAGATGATTGCTTCGCTAAATGGCATAATTGTTCAGAAATCTCTTTTGAATTGCCTGATCGATGTAAATGGCGTTGGTTACCTTGTGTATATCCCCCTCAGCACCTTTTATGAGCTTCCTGATCCAGGTCTTCCCGTTATCCTGCAAACCCACATGTATGTGCGAGAAGACGCCATCAGCCTTTATGGCTTCAGCACAGAGATTGAGCGGGATGTCTTTCAGATGATGATTTCCGTAAGCGGCATCGGACCCAAGCTGGCGATAAATATTCTTTCCGGGATTCCGGCAGAGGAGTGGTTCAGGGCTGTTGCGGGGGAGGATCTGAAGCGCCTGACCGCCATTCCCGGGGTAGGCCGCAAGACGGCGGAACGGATGATTCTGGAACTAAAGGACAAGGTTGTAAAACTCGGCATAGACAATTACAAATCCGGGGGGATGGCTGTCCCGAAACACGAGCATCTGAAGGAAGACGCTCTTTCCGCGTTAGTCAATCTCGGGTATAAAGGCGCATTGGCTAAAGATGTCGTCGAGCAGATAATAAGGGAAAATGACAAGCTTCCTTCGATCGATCAGGTTCTGAAAAGGGCGTTGCGCATTCTTTCCGCCTGACGGTTAAAACTTGCAGTATTCATTAAATTTAATTTTTCATGGAAGATGACGTGAAGAAATCCGATTCCCTATTGATATCGCCCAAGAATCCCCTTACAATTCCAGAAGTTATTGCCGAAGATGATGGTTACGACCTCTCCCTGCGCCCCAAAACCATTGCCGAATATATAGGACAAGAGAAGATTAAAATGAATCTCTCCGTTTTCATCGAGGCTGCCAAACAAAGAAAAGAGTCCCTTGATCATGTTCTTTTATACGGTCCTCCCGGGCTGGGAAAAACCACACTTGCCTACATTATGGCGAGGGAAATGGGTGTTGACATAAAGATTACCTCCGGGCCGGTTATCGAAAGGCCGGGGGACCTTGCCGCAATTCTTACCAATCTGCACGAAAATGACGTCCTTTTCATTGATGAGATTCATCGCCTGTCGCATGTGGTGGAAGAGATACTCTATCCCGCGATGGAGGATTTCTACATAGATATAATAATCGGGCAGGGACCATCCGCCCGTTCGATGAAGCTTGATATCCCGAAATTTACGATGATCGGGGCCACGACAAGGGCTGGCCTTCTGACTTCGCCGCTCAGGGATCGCTTCGGCATGAGTTTCCGGTTCGAGTTCTACACGCCGGAGGAGCTTTCCATCATCATCTGTCGCTCGGCCAGGATTCTGGGGGTAGATATCGGGGCGGAGGGAGCGGCGGAGCTGGCCCGGCGTTCCCGGGGTACGCCCCGAATTGCCAACCGTCTCTTGAGGAGGGTGAGGGATTTTGCCCAGGTGCGGGCCGATGGCATTATAAACAGGGACGTAGCAGAACAGGCCCTCGCAATGCTCGATGTCGATGAGAAGGGATTTGATCAGATGGATCGCAATATTCTGCTTGCGGTAATCGACAAGTTTGGCGGCGGTCCGGTCGGCATCGACAACCTTTCCTCGGCAATCGGCGAAGAGCGGGAGACGATCGAAGACGTATATGAGCCCTACCTTATTCAGGAGGGTTATCTGCAAAGAACCGCCCGGGGAAGAATCGCGACCAGGCTCGCATATAAGCATTTCGGGCGGCAATGGGCCGAGGCAAATCAAGGTGGGCTATTTTGAAGAAAATTTTACTCCACACCTGCTGTGCCCCTTGCACGCTCTATCCATTGCGGATCCTCCGCGAGGAGGGCAACGAGGTGCAGGGTCTCTTCTATAATCCCAATATACATCCCTACAGGGAGTATAAAAGACGCCTCGATACGCTGATCGCTTACGCCGAACAGGTCAGCTTTAAGTTGCTGCGGGATGATGATTCGTACCCGTTCGAAGACTTCTTGCGTCAGGTTGTCTTCCATGAAGATGACCGCTGCCGTTACTGCTACCGGATAAGACTTTCGCGCGCGGCGCGTACCGCCCGCGAGCATGACTTTGACGCATTTAGCACCACCCTTTTGTACAGCCGCTATCAAAAACACGACCTGATCAGGCAGATCGCCGAGGAAGAGGCAAAAAAGCAGGGAGTCGCCTTCCTGTATCGTGATTTTCGGGAGGGTTGGCTTGAGGGAGTCCAGGTTTCCCAAGAGATGGGGATGTATCGGCAGCCTTACTGTGGATGCATATACAGTGAGAAGGAACGCTACTATCGCAGCCCCAAAAGTAAAACTGTCAAGCCTTCCGTATGAGCAAACATGCCCCGGGGTGTGTACTTTAAAACACAGTCGCCGGTCAATCCCCTAATGATGTTTTTCGTAGCGCAATAGAAATTACCTGTTTGTAGATGGTTGGCCCTATTTTTTTTTGGCAAAATATTGCGGAGGATGGCATTAATATTGCTTTTCAGTACCGGCAGTTGTTTTGATGAGGCCGGGGAAAATTATTTTTGGAAAGATGGACGGGAATGTTTCTGCAAAGAACGGTAAAAAATGAGATAGCATGCAAAAGTGTCGGTTTGCACTCCGGAAGAAAGATTGAAATGCTAATTCGACCGGCGGGCGTTGATGAGGGGATTGTTTTTGTCCGCACGGACCTGCCTGCTCGCAACAAAATCAAGGCGGATGTCCATAACGTTGTTGATACAACGCTTGCGACGACCCTTGGCGCCAATGGCGCCACCGTTTCGACGGTTGAACACCTTATGTCCGCGTTCAGCGGCATGGGCGTTGACAATGCAACAGTTGAGATTGACGCTTCCGAATTGCCGATTATGGACGGCAGCGCTCGACCGTTCGTGGAACTCCTGAGAAATGTCGGCACGAGGCCGCAGGGGAAAGTAAAAAAATTTTTGGTTATCAAGAAGCAGGTAGCGGTTTCCGAGGGGGAGGGCTCCGCCATGTTTATCCCGTCCTCGGAATTTGAGATAACCTATGATATTGAATTTAAACATAAAGATATTGGAGCTCAGTCATACAATCTTAAATTTTCGGACGTTTCGTACGAAAAAGAAATCAGCGCGGCAAGAACCTTTGGGTTTCTGCGCGATGTGGAGTACCTGCAGGCCCGGGGATTGGCGCTGGGCGGTTCTCTTAAAAACGCCATAGTTCTTGATGAAAACCGGATTATCAATAAGGAAGGGCTCCGTTTTCCGGACGAGTTTGTGAGACACAAAATACTTGATTCGATAGGAGATCTGGCATTGCTGGGGATTCCCATTATTGGTCATTTTGTGGCTTCAAAATCCGGTCACCGCTTGAACAACCTGCTTCTCAAAGAACTGCTGCTGCGGCAGGATTGCTGGGTTCTTGTGAATAAATTTAATATAGAGGGAATGCTTCTCAAAAGAGAGAGCCTGCGGGCGCCCTCTTTTGCTGTCGGGAATTTGTCGGCAGTTTGATCCTGACGTGGCTGATTGCAGATAGGTCTTGCTTTTTACGTCCCACTCTTTTACTATATCCATAGTAAGTTCAGCATTTTAAAAATTTGGTTCGTTATATTCATTCCTTTTGCCTAAATCAGGAATTGATATAAACTCGAATAACTTAAGGCGGTTGTATGCTAACTGTCAAGCCTTTGCTGGTAACTTGTCTATTGGCGTTCTCTCTTTTTTTTGCCCCCTCTTCCCTGCAGGCGCAAAAGGCGTCCATTGCGGATCTTTTGGTGACGAACGGCCAGACGAATCTATTGCTCTATGCCCGTGTAGCAGATTGCTTTAACCCGGAAATAGAAGATGCAATTTTGGCTGGCGTTCCTACCACCTTCGCGTTTCAAATTCATCTGTATAAAGAACGTTCCTGGTTTCCGAACAAGAAAATAATAAACATAGAAATTCGCCATACTATAAAGTACGACAATGTAAAAAAAACATTTAATGTATCGGTGGATAATCAGAAAACGTGGGTAAATTCCCCAGATTTTGAAAACGCCAAAAGAATGATGGCTGAGGTCAATGCGGTTCCCTTGGCAGGGCTTGGCGCTTTAACAAAAAATGAACATTACCTGGTAAAACTGAAGGCAAAATTGGATAAGGTGCGCCTGCCGCTCCATCTGGAATATCTGTTTTTTTTCATCTCAAGCTGGGACTTTGAAACAGACTGGCGCCAGGAAAGGTTCTTGTTCTGATGGAGAAAATTACCAGGACGGCACAACTTGATCCGCGGGAGGCAAGAAGGCGGAAACGTGAATGGATTATCATTTTTATCACGATCGCGCTCATTGCCGGGGCTACCTATATGGAAAGCCTGTTGTTTCGCGGTGAAACCCCGGTTCTGCCCGTTTCCGGGAATGTCCTGATTTTTGGCCTGATAAACATCAACATCATCTTGATCATCCTTCTTCTCTTTCTGATTATCAGGAATATCGTCAAACTGATCTTTGAAAGACGACACGGGATTGCCGGTTCCCGCTTGCGTACCCGTCTGGTCGCAGCCTTTGTCGGTTTGTCCCTTATTCCTACGGTATTACTGTTTCTGGTCTCGATCAATTTTCTTTCTTCCAGCATTGATAGCTGGTTCAGCATCCGCATCGGCGAGGCCTTGAACCGAACGCTGGAGGTCGCGCAGATTTATTATCAGCAATCGGCCGAGCAAGCGAAATTTTATGCCCGTCAGCTAAGCGCCGATATTACGAGCAACAGCCTTTACGAGGTCGAAAAATTTTCCTATTTGGAGGCTTTGGTAGAAAGACGGCACAAGACCTATAAGCTCAACATGGTCGAGGTTCAGATTAATAATAATAAAAATAACGTGATATTACGAGACAGCAAATACTCATTGATTGTGCCGAAGCATCTCTCTCCCCAAGAAATTGAAAGCGTATTCACCGGGCAGGAATTGACGGTCACGGAACAGCTCAAAAGCGGCGATTTGATACGAGGGGTTGTCCCTGTTTTTTCGCAGTCCCTGCCCAAAGAGGTGGTGGGGTTTGTTGCGGTCAGTTATTTACTGCCTGCGGGAATTACAGAAAGAATAAATGTAATATCAAAGGCATCCGAGGAATACAGGCAACTGTCCCTGCTGAAGACGCCGATCAAATTTGGTTACATAATAACCCTTTTCATTGTGATGCTGTTGATCATCTTTTCCGCAACCTGGTTTGGCATCTACCTGGCACGGGGGATCACTGTCCCGTTGCAAAACTTGGCGGAGGGGACGCGCCGGGTTGCGCAGGGGGATCTGGAACAGCAGATTGACACCGTTGCGGACGATGAACTGGGCGTTCTCGTGGATTCCTTTAATCAGATGACCAAGGATCTCAGAAAGAGCAAGGGCAGTCTGGAGCAGGCAAATATTGACTTGGAGCGACGTCGCAATTATATGGAAACCGTTCTCCGCAATGTTTCGGCGGGCGTGATTTCCATTGACAGCAGCGGTTATATCGCCACGATCAACCGGGCGGCGGAGAAGATGCTCGGCATCAACTCCCGGAGCATTGTCCGGAAGCGTTATGATGAGGTGCTGATTCCCGATCACCGGATACTGGCAGAATCGGTTCTGCAGGAGATGCGGGAGGGCGGAAGCGGTTTCATTGAAAAACAGATAGATGTTCTGCAAGGGGAGCGGGCGTTGACTATCCTTATCACGGTTACGGAGATTCGTGACGATGAAGGCCGGGAGATGGGCCTGGCTCTGGTTTTTGAAGACATTACCCAACTGCAGAGAGCGGAGAGGACGGCGGCATGGCGCGAGGTGGCAAGGCGGATGGCCCATGAAATCAAGAATCCTCTTACGCCGGTACAGCTTTCCGCGCAACGTCTCCAACGGAAATATGGCAACAGATTCCAGGAGGACGGAGAGGTCTTCTGGGAATGTACGCGAACGATAATCGATCAGGTTGAGGTATTGAAAAATCTCGTGAATGAGTTCTCCCGTTATGCGCGCTTGCCGGTTACAAATCTCAGCCTCAAGGACTTGAACGAGACCATTCAGAACTCGGTAATAATGTTTAAAGATGCCCATCGGGAGGTTGATTTTTCTTTTAACCCGGGTGATGATATTCCCCCATTGATGATGGACAGTGAACAGATTAAGAGAGTCATGGTCAATCTGCTCGACAATGCCGTTGCCGCCCTGCCTGCCCATGATGGTCGCATAGAAGTCCGGAGCCTCTACGATGGTGAAAAAAAGGCGGCAAGGGTGACGGTCGCCGACAATGGTTGTGGTATTCCGCCCGACTATCGGGTAAAGATGTTTGAACCCTATTTTTCCACAAAAAAGACAGGAACGGGGTTGGGAATGGCGATAGTAAGTTCCATTATTGATGATCATCATGGAAGAGTCTTTGTTGAGGATAATCCAGGAGGAGGCACCATTGTTACCTTCGAGTTGCCGGTTGAGGATAAAAAATAAATTTTGCACCCTCCTCTGTGAAAGACATTGAAAGGCAGCTATTTTTTTGTTTCGTTAAGAAATATCCCGGTTACATTGCGATTTCGTAATCAGCATGTTGAAGGAT
Organism: Syntrophobacterales bacterium; assembly: GCA_019429105.1. Classification (NCBI taxonomy): domain Bacteria; kingdom Pseudomonadati; phylum Thermodesulfobacteriota; class Syntrophobacteria; order Syntrophobacterales; species Syntrophobacterales bacterium. The sequence continues at coordinate 35,721 of JAHYJE010000016.1, read as the reverse complement.
GAGTTACATTTATGAATAAAACAATAATGATCGTCGATGATGAAGAGAGTATTTGCCAGGCGCTGGGCGGGATACTGACAGATGAAGGCTATGAGGTCCTGAAGGCCGGAAGCGGCGAAGAGGCATTGCGTCTCATCGAGGATGAACAGCCCAATCTTGTGCTATTGGACATATGGCTCCCGGAAATGGATGGGATCGCTGTTCTGAAATCCATCAAGTCCTCTTACCCCCAGATACAGGTAGTGATGATGTCCGGCCACGGAACCATTGAGACGGCTGTCAAGGCGACCAAGCTGGGGGCGTTCGACTTCATTGAAAAACCCCTGTCGCTGGAGAAGGTGATCCTGGTGGTCAACCACGCCCTGGATTTTGTCCGGCTGGAAGAGGAAAACATTCTGCTCCGGCAAAAGGTCAGCCATGAATACGAATTGACCGGCAATAGCAGTGTTATTCTCGAACTGAAGGAGATGATCGATATCGTTGCCCCCACCAATGCCTGGATACTGATCATGGGCGAAAACGGGACGGGAAAAGAGCTCGTCGCCCGCTCTCTCCACCACCAGAGTCGCCGGGCCCAAAAGCCCTTTATTGAGGTCAATTGCGCGGCCATTCCGGAGGATTTGATAGAAAGCGAACTGTTCGGTCACGAACGGGGCTCTTTTACCGGGGCGACGGCGAAAAGAAGGGGAAAGTTCGAAATGGCGAACGAGGGGACTATTTTCCTCGATGAAGTCGCCGATATGAGTCTGAAGGCACAGGCCAAGGTCTTGCGCATTTTGCAGGAGAAGAGATTCGAGCGGGTTGGCGGCAGCCGTCTCATTCATACAGACGTGCGGGTGCTTGCTGCAACCAATAAAGAACTCGAAAAAGAGATGGATGCAGGCCGGTTCCGCCAGGATCTTTTTTACCGCCTGAATGTCATTCCGCTGCACGTTCCGCCGCTGCGGGAGCGCAAGGAGGATATCCCCCTTCTGGCAGACAGGTTCCTCAACGATTTCGCGGTAAGGGAAGGAGAAACGGTAAAAACCGTTACCGAAGAGGTGCTTGCGACGTTGATGAACCACGACTGGCCGGGAAACGTGCGAGAGCTTAAAAATGTTGTGGAAAGATTGATAATAACGACGCCGGCGGAGGTAATTTCCAAGACGGACATCTTTTCGGAGCTGGGCAAAGCAGAGCTTAATGTTCATAAAAAAGAGGATTCGCCAAACAAGGAAGAAATTTCAACCGATTCTTTCCGATTGGCGAAACAGGATTTCGAGCGTCAGTACATTATCCGCCGGCTTCGCGACTTCAGCGGCAACATTTCCCGGACAGCCGAAGCGATCGGCATGGAGAGAAGTCACCTCCATAAAAAAATTCGCGGTTATGGCCTCGATCCTAAAACTGATTCCGGGGAAACTGAGGAAGGTTAGAGCTTATCCCGACTTTTCAGGTCGTCAAGCGAGAAGCTGTAAAGGGGAAGAAAAACAACCCCGAGAACTATTATTATCCCGATAGATAGGGCGTGATATATTACTGCGAAGGTGAGCGCTTCCGTTTTGGCCACGTTGAACAACCCCAAACCCAAAATGCAGAAGTAATGCCAGTTGCCAACGAACCCGGGGGCAACCGGGATTGCGATTCCAACAATCAGAATGATCATTAGGACAAATGCAGCGGTAAGCGGCAGATTTAGGGAGAAGGCCAGAAAGAGAAGATAAATTGCCAGGGCGTCGGCCAGCCAGATTATCAGCGACAGGATCACCACCGCGCCAAAAAGCGAGCGATGTTTTACAACGCCTAATCCTTCGACAAAAGAACCCGTTATTTCAGTTATTTTTGTTGTTATTCCGGGTGGTATTCGGGCGATGACCGGGAGCAGCAGGAGCGCCGTCTTTTCCTTCCAGCAAAGGGCCGTCATCATTAAGCCGAATATAACTGCAGTAACGATAAATAATGATACCCCGGCACGGAAAAGCCAGAGAGGAAGGGGTGTTAAAAAGAAAATCACGGCGGCAATGACAAGAACTGTCAGGATGTCCAGTACCCTTTCCACCAAAATGGTGCCGAGGGCGGAACTCATCGGGACACGACTTTTTTTTGTGATTAGATAAGGGCGGGCCAACTCGCCGAGACGCGCCGGGATGGCGACAATAGCCATAAACCCGACGCTTGTTATCGAAAAGATTGTAAATTTATTGATGAGCGGATCAAGGGGCTTCAGTATAAATCCCCAACGAATTGCCCGGAGTGCCTGCATCAAAATCATGACCGCAAGCGATGATATTACCAGGACGCTGTTTATTTTATGAAGGGAACTGTAAACCTCGCCGATGTCGATGCCCCGGAAGGAGAGCCAGACCAAAAGTGCGCTGATCAACAGGCCTGTAATAACCTTTATTCTCATTGGCCTTGTGGGGACATTAATCGTCGTTTTATGAGAGCATCAAACTTCGGTTTCCCTTTGTCCTCAGCATGGCGGGTGCAAGCCACTTTGCTGAGGGCAAGACGAGTCGGTTGGCTTTGGCAAGATAAACTATTTTCGGGAAAGATTATCCCCGATCTTGTCGTGAATCAACTGGGAAGAGAGCTTGTGTCCGACAAGTCCCACCCTGATTGCAACGGTGGTCACGTTTTTTGCCTTATAGGACACAGATATGTCGACTTTTTCTCCATTTATCTGGGTGGTGATCTTCCCTTTGCCGATCTCCTTTTCGGGGATCACATCCACGCCCCGCATATCCGCCACCGTTTTTTCGGAAGCCTTCCAAACATCATCGAATGATTGGTAGTAATCGGTTTTCAGCTCGCCATTAATAAAAAAGTACGTTCCGGAACCGGCCCCTATCGCCGCCCCGCCAACCAGCGCCGCCGCACAGCCCGCGAGTAAAAATGCCAGCGCCGCCAAAGATGAAAGCCATTTTTCCGTTTTCCGCATAATTTACCTCTCTTTCCAACTAACAGATCAAGTGCCTACAATTTATCCAAAGGTTAATTGTTCCTGCCAAGTCGCTCGAATTCGCGCAGGAGTTCCTCCTGCTTCTTGGTTATGACTTCCGGAACGCTGATCACCGTTTCTATGAGCTGATCCCCTCGGCCGTAATTGCGTAAATGGGGGATGCCCTTTCCTTTCAGACGAAACACCTTGCCGTTCGGCGTTCCTTTCGGTATTTTAATTTTTTCCTTCCCTGTCAGGGTTGGCACTTCGATATTTCCCCCGAGAACAGCCTCGGCAAAGGTGATGGGGATATGGCAATAGATGTCGTCCTCTTTTCGCTCAAAGAGTTCGTGAGGTTTCACCTCTATGAAAACGTATAAATCTCCGCTGGGCCCTCCATTTTCGCCTTTCCCCCCCTCGCCGCGCAGGCGGAGTCGGGAGCCGGTTTCCACCCCCGCCGGTATCTTGAGCTGAACTGTTTTAGTAATGATCACCCTGCCCGTCCCCGAACACTTTTTGCAGGCGGCGGCGATTATGGTTCCTCTGCCATTGCATTGCGGACAGGTTGTACTGATGCTGAAAAAACCGCTCGACTGCGTCACCTGCCCTCGTCCGTTGCAGCGGTTGCATGTCTGCGGGGCGGATCCCGGGGCGCATCCTGATCCGCGGCATTCCGGACAAGCCGCATATTTGTCCAGTTCAATCTCGGTGTTTATTCCGAGCGCTGCATCCATGAAAGATATCTGCAAGTCATACCGTAAATCCGCACCCACCCTGGCTGATGTGCGCGCACGGGAGCGCCCTGTATTGAAGCCGAAAACATCCCCGAAGACATCCCCGAAGCTGGAAAAAATGTCCTCAAATCCAGAAAATCCCTGATATCCGGCACCGTTTAGACCCTCATGTCCGTAACGGTTATAGAGCTCCCGTTTTTCCTGATCGCTCAACACCTCGTACGCCTCGGCAGCCTCTTTGAACAGATCCTCAGCGTCCTTGTTGCCCGGATTTCGGTCCGGGTGGCACTGCATGGCAATTTTGCGATAGCTTTGTTTGATCTGGTCCGCATCGGCGTTTCTGTCAACGCCGAGAATCTCGTAGTAACAACGTTTCGTAGCCATTCTTGACCGACATTCCCTCTAACTTTCTATTTTTTTGTATAAGCGTAAAATAGACATCTCCGCCGTACATGTCAACCCGGTGCGGGAGTTATCTTGTCAAGCGATTTAACGCCTCCCGGTATTTGTCGGCCGTCTTGGCGACGATAGCGGCGGGCAGTTCCGGGGCAGGCGGTTTCTGGTTCCAGCCGATCGACAGCAGATAATCACGCAGAAATTGTTTGTCGAAGCTCTTCTGCGGACGTCCCGCTTCGTAGTCATCCTTTGGCCAGAAACGGGAAGAATCAGGCGTGAGGAGTTCGTCTATCAGGATAAGCTCCCCGTTCAGGATGCCGAATTCCATCTTTGTATCGGCAATGATAATCCCCGCATAATCCGCAATAGCGACGGCCTTTGCATAGATGGCAAGGCTCGTACGGACGATTTTTGCCGTCATTTCCGCCCCGATCAGCTTTTCCATCCCCATGCGATCGATGGGCATATCGTGCTCTCCGTCCGGCGCCTTTGTCGAGGGGGTGAAAATGGGTTCCGGCAGCCGGGACGATTCCTTGAGCCCCGCCGGCAGCATTATGCCGGAAACAGTCTTGCCGCTTTGGTAATCCTTCCATCCGGAGCCGCTCAAATAGCCGCGGACAACGCATTCAACCAGCAAGGGCTTTGCCTTTTTGACCAGCATGCTCCGGCCTTTCAGTATGTCCTTATAGGGGGCGCACTCCTCGGGATAATCATCAGGGTTCGTCGAAAGCAGATGATTGGCGATGATATCCTCCGTTTTTTTGAACCAGAAGGCGGACATCTTTGTCAGCACCTCCCCCTTACCCGGGACGGGGTTCGGCATAATATGGTCAAAGGCGGATATCCGATCCGTTGTAACAATCAAAAGGTTCGTATTCAGGTCATATATGTCGCGCACCTTGCCCGTGCCGGAGAGCTTCATTCCCGGAAAATCCGTTTTCATGATTCCTTGGCTGTTCATGTTGATCTCCTTTTAAAAATCACGCAGAAAGGGGTTGTATTTTTTTTCATGACCAATCGTCGAGCTAGGGGAACTTCCATAATTATGGCCGGGAAACACCACGGTTTCATCAGGAAGGATGAGCAGTTTATTTTGGATGGAAGCGAACATTGTATCCCAGGAACCGCCAGGAAGGTCGGTCCGGCCGACAGCCTCGACAAACAATGTGTCGCCGGTAAAGGCGTATCCATCGACAAACAGAACCATGCTTCCCGGAGAATGGCCGGGGGTGTGGATAACCCGGAGCTTTATCCCCCCAACCTGGATTATGTCGCCATCGGCAACCGTCTGGTCCGCGGGAGGCGATGGTTGGGCGTCAAACATTCGCAGCAGCTCTGCCGGGGTGTGAATAAGCATATCCGCATCGTCCTCGTGGATGATGATTTTTGCGCCGGTTATCCTTTTCATGTCCGCATTGCCGCCGATATGATCCACGTGGCCGTGCGTATTGACTATAGCGCTGATCCGGACGTTGTGTTTCGCCGCCAGGCCGATTATTCCTTCCGTATCGGCCGCGGGATCTATTACCAGCGCTTCCCCGGAAGCTTCGTCTCCCACAAGGTACGCGAAAACCCCTATATGCCCGACCTGCCGTTGTTCGATAAACATTTTCATTTCCTCCCCGCCGCTAACGGTATTTATAAGGCGGTGAAAGCTATCATTCTTGTTGAATAAAGTCAATGCCATTTGCCGAATGCAACCCAACTGCAGTGGCCATGATCGCAAAAAGTGACAGTTCCAAATTGTTAGCTGTTCCGGACAAAAACAGCGCCGAAAAAGCCGTCCAGAAAGTGACGGTGCGGAAACGTGCGCAAAAAGCCTGCCGCCGTTATTATCTCGGAGGGGAGATTTATAGGGCTGCTCAGCTTAAAGCGCTTATCGGATTTGAGGAAACCGGCGACGATTTCCTCTGTTTCTTCCTGAGTTGTTGTACAGACACAGTAAACGAGCCTGCCGCCGGAGCGGACGTACTCGGCGGCATTTTTCAGCAAACTCTTTTGCGTCTGCTGTAATGCCGAGATATCCCGGCGGGTAAGACGCCAGCGAATCTCGGGGTTTCTGCGCAGCGTCCCGAGTCCGGAGCAGGGGGCGTCAACCAGAACCTTGTCGAAAATTTTGTCGGTGGCCGCATTCTTTTTGGCGCCATCTCCCTGAACGATCCGAACAATCGTTACGCCAAGCCGTCTTGTTTCCGCCACAAGCTGGTCAAGTTTGGCGCGATTTTTATCGACCGCGGTTATTTCCCCCCTGTTTTGCATAAGTGCCGCAATATGGAGTGTTTTTCCTCCCGCACCGGCGCAGAAATCAAGCGTCCGCTCGCCTGGTTCAGGATCGAGGAGATGGGCGATAAGCTGGGATGCCTCATCCTGCACCCGGATCATTCCCTGGCGAAAGGCGTCTGTCTCGCGGAGCCCTGAGTAATTATCGTAAATTATAATCCCTTCCGGGGAAAACGGCGCAGATTTAGCGGCAACGCCATCTTTTTTCAGCGCGGAAATCATCTCATCTCTTGATATTTTCAGTGTGTTTACCCGGATGGTCAAGGGTGGAATCTCGTTGTTGGCCCGGCAGATGGCGATGGTCTCCTCTGTCCCGTACAGCTTCTGCCAGCGTTCCACCATCCAGGCCGGGTGCGAATAAAGGACGCTGATCGCACTTATGAGATCTCCGGCGATCTCCGGCCAGACAATCCGCTCCTTCTTTCTGATAAGGTTGCGCAATATGGCGTTTACAAGACCAGCCGCCTGGGGGCGGATATTTCGCGCTATCGCGACGGCCTCATTGACCGCGGCAAAAGGGGGAATCCGGTCGGTAGCGAGGAGCTGATACACCCCTGTCCGGAGGATGTTGCGGACCGGTATTTCCAGCGAATCAAAATTTCCCGTGTATATTTCTGCTATTGCCCAGTCCAGTTTGTTTCTGTTTCTCAGGACGCCATAGACCAGCTCGGTTATAAGCCCCTTGTCTTGCCGGTTTATGTTGTTATTTCCGGACAGATAGGCGTCAAGAAGCGGTTCCGCATAGGCGCCTTTCAGTTCTATGCGGTTGAGGATTTCCACGGCAATGCCGCGCGCCGACAGGGCTTTTTTTACATTTTCCGTCATGCCCGGCCGATCTTTTCTCCTGCCGAAACAGGCGCTCCTCGTAGAAAATCCTCGCTGCTCATTCGCTTTTTCCCTTCGAGCTGCAAATCGGTGAGATAAACGCAGCCGTTTGCCGCGGCGATGCAGAGGGCGCCATCTCTCTTGCCGATTATTACCCCCGGCGCCTCTGAGGTCGGGGCAGTCTTCGCCGTCGCGGAAAAGATCTTGAGTTTTTTCTGATGAAAAAAGGTGTAGGCGCAAGGGGTGGGGGAGAGCCCGCGGATAAGTCTCGCGATTTTCTGGCAGTCATCTTCCCAATTGATCAGGCCGAGTTCGCGGCCCAGCGGCGGGGCAAAGGTGGCAAGCGAGTGATCCTGGCGTTGCGGATGAAGATTTCCCGTGAGTGACAATGATATTGTTTTTAATAGTAATTTTGCTCCCATTTCCGCCAGGCGGCGGTGCAGCTCGCCAAAGTTTTCATTCTCGCCGATGGGGGTTTCCTCCTGCAGCAGGATATCGCCGGAGTCAATCCCGGTGTCCAGCTTCATAATGGTAACGCCGGTCGTTTTTTCTCCGTTGATGATAGTCCAGTTGATCGGCGCTGCTCCCCGGTACTTGGGAAGGAGCGAGGGGTGGATATTGATGCATCCCCTGGGCGTGTCGTAAAGTATCGGTTTGGGAAGGATTTGTCCAAAGGCGGCGACAATGGCCATTTCCGGCGCCAGACTTTTAAATGTTTCCAGAAAGCTTTTGTCTTTGACGTTTTTAGTTTGGATGAGGGGAAGCCCCAGCTCCCCGGCAGTTATTTTCAAGGGCGGCGGCGCGGTTATCCTTCCCCGGCCCTGTGGGCGGTCCGGTGGTGTGACGACGGCAATAATCGGCCATCCTGCCTCAACGAGCCCGGTCAGGGCCGGCACTGCAAAGGTTGACGTGCCCATGAAAACGATTCCGGTTTTTTCCATAACCGCATTCTCCTACATAAAATGGACAGGATCTACGTCTATCCTGATTTCGATACCTTCCCCCTTTACCTCATCCAGGAGTTTTTGGGCAAGCTGACGGAGGATGCCTCCCTCCTTGCCCCGCACGAGCATCTGCCAGCGGTACCTTCCCCGGAGTCGGTGCAGCGGAGATTCCGCCGGGCCGATGATGTCCGCCTTGCCGGCGGCGAAGCTCTGTGCCAGCTTGCGGGCCGCCGTTCCGATGCGGGCGACGGTTTTTTTCCCTTTATCCTCGTTGAGACTCGAAAAATGGAGGCCAATCAGACGGGAATAGGGCGGATAATTCAGCTCCCGGCGAGTCGGCAGTTCATTATTGTAAAATCCGGGGTAATCGTGCTTCTGGGCCCTCATGATGGAGTGGTGGTAAGGGGTGAACGTCTGGACAACGACTATCCCCGGCTGATCGCCCCGTCCGCCCCGGCCGGCAACCTGGGAAAGAATCTGGAAGGTTCGCTCCGCGGCCCGGAAATCCGGGACATTCAGGGATGAATCGGCGGCAATGACGCCCACCAGGGTTATGCCGGGAAAGTCATGGCCTTTGGTTATTATCTGCGTTCCCACCAGGATATCGATTTCTCCCTTGGCAAAGGCGGCGAGGGTTTTTTCGGATGCGCCCTTGCGGGAGGCTGTATCGCTGTCTATCCGGGCAATAGCGGCAGCCGGGAACAGTCTTTTGATCTCCTCCTCGACACGCTCGGTTCCGGCGCCCTGGCTGTGGATTCGTTCAGAACCGCAGGCTGGGCAAGTTCTTTGTTTTTTTGATGTAAAATCGCAGTGATGGCATTTGAGGACATCCTGGGACGCGTGATAGGTCAAGGCCAGATCGCAGGCCGGGCATTTAAAGACGTGGCCGCAGGCCTGGCAGAAGACATAGGTGTGAAAGCCTCTCCGGTTGAGGAAAATGAGGGCCTGTTTTTTTGCGGAAAGGGTTTCTCCCAGGGCCAAAATCAGTCGACGGGAAAAGATCGGCATACGTCCACCGCTGTCCCGTTCGTTTCTCATATCAACAATTTCCACCCGGGGGAGGGGGCGCGAGTTTACCCGGCCGGGAAGCGATAAATACCGGTAAATTCCGGCCTGTGCGTAAAAATATGTCTGTATTCCGGGTGTTGCCGATCCCAGGAGAACAACGGCGCCGGCTTTTTTCCCGCGGTACAAGGCGAGGTCGCGGCCGTTATAATGCAGGCGGTCATCCTGCTTGTAGGAGGGGTCGTGTTCCTCGTCAACGACAATCAGGCGCAGGTCCCCGGCCGGGGCAAAGATTGCCGAACGGGCGCCGACAATCAGCCGTATTTCCCCGCTTTTTATCTTTCGCCACTGATCATAGCGGGTATTGTTGGGAATTCCGCTGTGCAGAACGGCAATCTTTTCGTCCGGAAAATGGCCTTGGACGCGGCGGATAAGCTGGGCGGTCAGGGCAATCTCCGGGACAAGGTAGAGAGCGCTTCCCTTGCTTTGGAGGACTTCTTCCATGGCGCGCAGATAAATTTCCGTTTTTCCGCTTCCCGTAACCCCGTGCAGCAGATACGGAGAAAATTGTCGGGAGTTGAGCCCCTTGCTTATCTCGGCGAGCGCCGCGGACTGGTCGTTATTGAGGATAATTTTGCCCTTGTCTTCAGGAAGTTCTTCTGCATGAAGATATTCCCGGAAAACCTCTTTTTTATAAAGGCGGATAACCCCCCGGGCGGCCAGAGCGCCGAGAAAGGAAGAACTGCGCAGCCGCACTTCAAGGGCGGAGACCGGCATTTCCGCCTTTTCTTTCAGCAGCGTCAGGAGGGTTGCCTGCTTTTCCGTCATTTTCAGGTTGGCCGGAGGGGGGTGGGCGATTCCGAGCCATTTTTCCTGTTTCGCAAGGATGCCCGGGCGGCCGGCAACCTCGGCGGAGGTGATGAGCCCCATCCCTTCAAGAGCCAGGATTTCCCGGTGGAGGACTTTTTCCCCCGCTTTTCGGCAAAGACTGGGCAGCGACATGCCATTGGGAGTGGCAGCGAGCAGTTCCAGCAGGGTTTCCTGAATTCTGGAAAGGTTTTTTCCGCCGTTTACGGCGTCGGCGGCAAGGCGAATCCGGTTTTGACTGATCGTGTTGATTCCGCTGGGAAGCGCCTCCGCCAAGACCATCCCCAGGGGATGAAGATAATAGCTGGCGATCCATTCAAAAAAGGCCAGATCCTCTTCGGAAAAGAGGGGGGCGTTATCCGGCATGTTTATAATTTCTTTAATATTTTTTATAGCGGATGCATCTGCCGGAAGTTCGACAATCCACCCGGTAAGGCGTTTTGCCCCGAAGGGTACAACCACCCTTTTGCCGAGGGCGGCAAACTGGGCTGACTCTGGGGGAATGGCATAGATAAACGTTTTTGTGGAGGGAATGGGTATGACAACCCTGGCGAACATCCGGCTGTTCCCGTCAACTAAGATTGCAGGTTAGAAACTGGAATATTTTCAATATTATTTGTTATCCTCAATAAGAACAGTTCTGAGGAGCCTACTCCCTTTCGAGTTTTTCAACCTTTTCCTGTTTCGTTTTGCAGTTGATGCACAGGGTGGTAACCGGCCTTACCATCAGCCTTTTTTCCGAGATCGGACCGCCGCAAAGCTCACATAATCCAAAGGTGCCGTCGTCGATTCTCTTGATTGCCTCTTGCATCTTGATGATCAGTTTTCTCTCCCGGTCACGGATGCGCAGCTCAAAATTGCGATCCGACTCCAGCGAAGCGCGGTCGTTAGGGTCGGGATAGTTTTCCCGCAAACCGTTTGTCATTTCCGACACGGTCTTCCCCGCTTCGGACAGGAGCTCATTGATCTTGCCTGTCAAGAATTGACGAAAGAACTCATATTTTTCAGGTGATAACGTTTTTTTCAGCGCCTTGCTCCTCCCTGCGTTTTATCAGTCCAACTATGAGGGAGGGGATGATACACGATTGCCGATGGTTTGTAAAGAAAAAAATGCGGACGGCTATCTTTGCCCGTACGCAAGGCAGATCTTTCCGATAATGTTTGTCGTGGAGGCGCCTTCCACAACTGGGATCAGCTCGATCCGTCCCCCCCACGACAGGACTGAATCCCGGCCCGCAATGTCTTTTTCACTCCAGTCGGCGCCTTTGACGAGGACGTCAGGCTTGAGAAGCTCTATCAGCTTGAGGGGTGTCGTTTCCTCGAAGATTGTTACGTAATCCACCGACCGGAGGGAGGCTACAACCTCCGCCCTCTCTTCCTGAGGCACGATCGGGCGCTTTTCTCCCTTGATTTTGCGGACGGAGGAGTCGCTGTTGAGCCCCAGAACAAGAATATCCCCGGCTGCCTTTGCCTGCTTGAGATACCGGACGTGTCCGGCGTGGAGTATGTCGAAACATCCGTTTGTAAAGACGATCTTGCCGCCTTTTTTCCGCAGACGCTCCACGGTTTCCCGCAACTCTTCCCGGGACAGGATATTTTTCATATTTTCTCCTTCTGGGCAGTATGTTCTCCGGTTGCCCGGGCCGCCGTCAAAATTGCCACCGCCTCGGCATTGGCGTCAAGCAGAACGCGGGAGCATTCGACAAGCGTGCTGCCCGTTGTGTAAACATCGTCAATCAACAATATCTTCTTACCGGCTATTTTGCGGGGGGTTGTTATTGAGAACGCGCCCTTGACATTTGCCAAACGTTCCTTTCTGCCCAGGCCGACCTGCGGCGGCGTAAACCGGGTCCTTTTCAAAGATGAAAAGTCAAGCGGGACATGGAAACGGTTGGACAATGCGCGTGCCAGGATTACAGCCTGGTTGAATCCCCTTTCCCGCAGTCTTTTGATGTGCAGGGGAACCGGGATGATCAGGTCGAATGTTCCCATTTCCCAGATCCCGGAGGCGAAATCGGCCATGATGCCTCCCAGCGCCTTGCCGATTCCGGTTTTGCCGTGGTACTTGAATTTGTGAATGGCGGTAAGGATTGTGCCTTCATACCTTCCGACGGAACGGGCGAGCGCGTATGGTTTTTCCTCCAGCAGGCACTGGCCGCAGAGGTGATCGCCGCCCTCTTCCGCGGGAAAAGGCATCCCGCAGCGAGGGCAAAGCGGCGAGACAATAAAGCTGATTCCTTGCAGACAGTTTTTGCAGAGAGCAAGCGAAGAATGCCGCTGCAGAAGCTCTCCACAAACGACACAGCAAGGCGGGAAAATAATGTCCGCAATCCCGGCAAGAATATTCAATGCCTTGGACCTTCGCTGTGGGTTATATTGCTTTCGGCAGCGAAGCCAGGAAAGTTGCGTCCTTTGGGATCGCCATTCGGGGGGCTTCCGCCCATAATCGCTCCAGATCGTAAAAGCCGCGGATTGATTCGATAAAGACATGCACAATGACGTCAGCGTAGTCGAGAAGTATCCATTTTCCTTCCGATTCGCCTTCAACCCCCAGCGGAAGCAGGCCGACTTTTTTTACATTTTCCTGGATGGCAGCGGCGATTGCCCTGACCTGCCGGTCGGATGCCCCGCTGCAAATAATAAACCAATCGGCAAAAGCTGATATTTCTTTTACATCGAGCACAACCGGGTTTAATGCCTTTTTCTCCAACAGGGCGTTAATGAAGAACAATAACCTTTCCTGTGAATCACTTTTTTGCTTTTCCGACAAATTTCCTCCCCATATAAACATTTGCCTGCATTTTCTGAACAGGCGCCCCCCTTTTCCGGGTGGCAACAGATTTCCGTTACGTTTTTATCTCGCGGCGATTTTTTTAGCAGAATGCGGGAATTATGTCAACGAACATCCTGACCGCGAATCATCGTTTTACCGGCTGCGTACCTTCCGGAGCAAACAAAGCGGATGAGCGGTCTAACCGAAAACCACCTTGTTTCTGCCCGTCTCTTTCGCCTTATACAGGGCCTCGTCTGCGGCAAGAAGGATGTCTTTTACCTCAGTGCCGCTCTTGGGACAGGAAGCGGCGCCGATGCGACGGACAATGCCGCTGGACATGTCATTGAAGGAGTTGGCGAGAGCGGCGAATTCCCTGTTCCCCTGATAACTGATTTGTTTATTGTAATTGCCTTTGATAATTTCTCTTGTGCCGTCGATAAGCAGCCTTATGGTATTGTAGATGAGGTGGTTGGCAATATAAAATACCACAAGGGAGAGGACGATAAAAGCCGCCACCGCGGTAAGAAAGACCCTCCAAAGCGTTGATGCAATAAAGGCGTCTGTATCGGTTGTGGAATAATCGACAAACAGCAGGCCGAGAATCCTTTGGCTGCCAGGGTGGCAGGAATAACAGGCTGCCTCATTGTATATGTGGGTAACATTTCTTAAAACTGAATCGCCGTGGGAATTTCTGGTTTGCAGCGTCAGGTGTTTTTTCCCTGTTGCATCATGGTGGCACTGGCGGCATTCGCCGCGCTCCTTGAAGAATTGTTCCCCGAGGAGTGAATGATTCTGAGAAAATTTGACAACTCCCTCGTGATTTATGATGTATATATCGTCGACATTGCTGAAAGTATTGACTTCGTCAACCAGTGTCTGAGTCAATTGAGTGTTGTGCGTAAACATCTGGCCTTTCAGGGCTGCTTTAATTACCCTACTAATCTCCGCTGCCTTCGTTATTGACTCCTCGGTAAGTACAGACTTTTGGTACAGGTACGCACCTCCCATGGATATCAGCTAAAAGACAAACAGGGTTAGGGTAATCGCCAATAATAGCTTTGCTCTGATGGAGTTTAAAGTAGCGCATGCATCCTCATTGCCGCAAACAGCCGGCAGATTTAATAAAAATCTTTGTTAAACGAGCCAATTGCAAAACTATTTGTCATTCCCGAAAGCGGAGCTTAATGTACACAATGCTTCTATCGGGAATACGGTTTTTCAAGCAGTTAGAACCAGATTATGAACATTAAACTTCGTTTTCCCGCTTAAAATCATTGCGGGAATGACAGAATGTGAGAGTTTTGCAATTGCCTCAAACGTCAATTATTCAGAGCGACCCCTCTTGGGGGCATGCCCGGCGAGGCAAACCCACAAGAAGAGACAGCTATAAAATATGAGCGGCTTATAGCACGGATTTTTCATTAGGAACGGGAAATATAAACAGGCTCATTCCTTTACACTTGACAAGCTAAGACAACGCCTCTATACGTCCGACAGCAAGGCTAACAAACAATGTGTCGGCCGCAGAGCGGAGAAAGGTTAATGGCAGGCGCTCTATTTTGGAGGAGAAATATCATGGGTGAGACAGAGGTTTTTCCGACGCCGGAAAAAATATTTGCAGAGATCAAGGGAATAATCAAGGGCGAAGTGCTTTGCGATGCTATCAGTCGCACCCTCTACAGCAGCGCAGCCTGCCTGTTCCAGGTGAAGCCGTTGGGAATTTTGCAGCCCCGGGACAGGGACGACGTAATCAAAGTGGTACAGTATGCGAGCCGCAACAAAATTCCGCTGATTGCCCGGGGAGGAGGCACCAGCCGAGTGGGCAACGAGCTGGGCGAGGGAATCATCCTCGATTTTTCCCGCTTCATGAATAATGTTCTGGAAGAGAACGTCCAGGAAAAATGGGTTCGCGTCCAGCCGGGGATAACGCCGGGCGCCCTGAACAAACTGCTGAAGCCCCGAAAGCTTTTCTATCCGATTGATCCCTCTACCAAGGAGCATTGCACGATAGGCGGCATGATTTCGAACAATTCCAGCGGTCCGCATGCCATAAAATACGGCGCCACCCGCGATACGGTGCTTTCCCTGGAAATTGTTCTTGCGAATGGCGAAATGATTACGACCGGACCTGTTGCCAACGGAAATGTTTTCGAAAAGGCAGGGACTCTTTACCAGGGGATTGCCGATGTGCTGGCCCGCTATGCAAAGCCGCTGGCAGACGAAAGACCCTTTACGATTAAAAATTCGTCTGGTTACGACCTCTGGAGAATTCAGCAGGAGGGGTTTCTGGATATGACTCCCCTGCTCGTGGGTTCCGAAGGGACGCTCGGGATTATTACCGAGGCCAAGATCAGGCTTTCCCCGCTTCCCGGAAAGACACTGGGCGGCCTGGTCTATTTCGATTCACTGGAGAAGGTCGGCCAGGCTGTCCAGAAAATCCGTGAGCTGGGGCCCACAATGCTGGAGATCATTGAACGGCGGATACTCGATTTGGCCCGTCAGCAGAAAGCGGAGTTGCGGCCGTATCTGCCGGAGGGCGTCGAGGCGATGCTGTTTATCGAGTTCGAGGGGAAAGATGAAAGTGAACTCCGCGACAGGTTCTCCCAGGTCGGGCAGGCCATGAATGGCGAAAATCTGGCGATGGAAATCAGGGTGGCCAAAGACCAGAAGGACATGGCCATGTTGGGAAAGGTGCGCGCCATCTCCGGCCCGATCCTCAATAAAACAAAAGGCGCCAAAAAGCCCGTGGCCTTTGTTGAGGACGGCGCCGTTCATCCCGGCCGTCTCCCGCAGTATATAAAGGGATTGCGGGAAATATTCAGCAAATACGGGGTTGATGCAGGCATCTATGGGCATGCCGGCGACGGCAACATGCATTTGATGGTCTTTCTGGACCTGCGTCAGGAGGAAGAAGTGCAGAAGATGCTGGCCATTGCCGAGGAAACCTACAAACTTATTTTCTCGCTGCAGGGAACGATTAGCGGTGAACACGGGGACGGTCGGCTGCGGACTTTTTATACCCGGCGGCAGTATCCCGGGCTTTACGCGGCGTTCATCGAAATAAAAAAACTTTTCGATCCCGACAACATCTTCAACCCCGGCGCCATCGTGGGGGGGGATGAAAACCCCCTGGCCCGATTCCTCAAATTCAGAAAAAAAGACGAGAAGTCATCCCAGTCGGCGATTCTGGCCAGTGAGGAGGTGCAGGAGGCAAGCGGGGTCTGTTCAGGCTGCGGGAAGTGCCGCTCTTATTGCCCTGTGGCAATGAAGGTTCCCGAGGAATGGGCTCTGGGAAGGGCCAAGGCAACGCTGATCCGCGGCTATCTGGACGGAACGCTTGACCGGGGCATTCTGGATTCTCCGCAGTTCAGGGAGGCTCTTGATTCCTGCGTGAACTGCAAAAGATGCCTCACGGAATGTCCCTCCGGCGCCGACATACCCTGGCTTGCGGTAATGGGTCGGGCTTATGCAGTGGAGAAAGGCGGGGAGCCCTTCGGCCAGCGGGTATTGGCAAGTACACGCCAGCTCTGCGAGACATCGAGCATGTTCGCGCCGCTCGCCAATTGGGCTAATTCGCTGAAGCCTCTCCGCAGGGGAATGGAAATGGCCGTGGGGCTCGATTCCCGCCGGATTCTGCCGAAATTTCCGAAGCTCACCCTGCGGAAAATGATGGAGAAACGTCCGCACCAGACCAGCACCCGGAAGGTCGTCTTTTTTACGGGATGCTATACCAATTTTAATGAGCCTGAGGATGATGGTTTGGCAACCGTGGAAATTCTCGAAAAGAACGGTTTTGAGGTTATCATCCCCGATTTCCGCTGCTGCGGCATTGCCCGCCTGAGTTCTGGGGCCATAAACGCGGTTGCAGAGGATATCAAATTCAATATCAGTAAACTGCTGGAATTTACAGACAAAAACATCCCCATTATTTTCAGCGAGTCAAGCTGTGCTCTTGCCGTTAAAATGGAATATCCGAAAATTGTGCATTCAAAAGAGGCGGTAAGTGTGGCAAGAAACTGCTATGATATTCATGACTTTTTGATGAAGCTCCACAAAAAAGGCGAGCTTAGCCTGGATTTCGGCAGTTTGAACGTCAAAATCGGTTACCATAATCCCTGCCATCTGCGAGCGCTCGGCATTGTCAACGAGCCGGTGGAACTGCTCCGGCTGATCCCCGGGGTTACGGTTCAGGCATACTCTGACGAGTGCTGCGGCATCGCGGGCACCTTTGGCCTGAAGAAAAAGAACTATGACCTCTCGCTGGCGATTGGCGAGCGATTATTCAATGAAATAAAGGCTTCCGCTGCTGAGCAGCTCGTGACCGGCTGCGGCGCCTGCGCCCTGCAAATCTTTCAGGGAACGCAAAGAAAGGCGGTTGCCCCGGTTTCCCTGCTCGCGAAAGCCTACAGGGCCAAGAAGCAAGCGGCAGTAAAAACAACCTGAGCAAGGCGCCAGGCGAATCCGTGTTTGTCATCCGGGCGAGGACGAGCGTCAGTTTCAGTTGTGCACAACGAACGGAGGTCAAGGAGGCCGGTGCGGGAAAAAGTTTGGATATGTAATTAAGGAGAAACACCCAGGCCGGACCGGCGGTAATCAGCGGTCCGGCCTGGGTGTTTTTTAACCTACCTTGAAGATCATGGAGGCGCCGGTGTCTCCGGCGGCGCAACCGGCCCAGAGGCAGTAGCCGCCGCCTGCCATGGCGACTTCTTCGATCATTTCGGCAATGATTCTGCCTGCGGTCGGCGCCTGGGGATGGCCATAGACTATGGATGAGCCGTAGTTATTCATCTTCATAACGTCATTGCCCAGCTTTTTGGCGAAATTGACGTCATTTGTCGCGAAGGGGTTATGGCTTTTGATCGCCTTCATATCGGTGATTTTCAGGCCGGCGTTGGCAAGCGCCATCTGAGCCGCCGGCACCGGCGCCGCAGCCATGAAGCCGGGCTCAACCCGGGAAAAGCCATAGGAGACGATCCGGACTTCGATCCTGGGATCAGCGCTCAATTCCTTCGCTTTTTCCCTGGTTGTGACGATGAAGCCGGCGTTGCCATCAGCCGGGTGCGTCTGTACGCCGAAACTGTGAACTCCGCCCTTTTCAATGGGAGAGAGCTTCGCCAAACCTTCTGCCGTCGTTGGGGTCACACCGTCATCCTCTTCTATCAAGATGGTTTTTTTCTTTGAGACCTTTACCTCCGCCGGGAACATATAACGTTTCTGGAAGGCCCGGTCGTTGGCCAGCGCCATCTCGTACTGCTCATAGCGGCGCAACGTCACGGCATCGCATTCCTCTTTGGTGATTCCTTCCTTTTTGGCCACGTTATCGGCGGTCTGCACCATCTTGGTGGGCGGGTAAACATTGGGGTCGTTGTTGAAATTGTCCATCAGCCAGTTTTCCGAATATACCTCGCCTCCGGGGCCCATCGGGTTCGCCCACACCGTATGGCCGCCATTGGAGCAGCGGTCGGCCATCAGACCAAAGGCCACTTGCAGCGAGCCGTGTTCCACGGCCAGCGCCGCCAGATTCAGGATGGTTGTGGAAGTTGTGCAGGCCTGATTTACCATCAGGGCGGGCAGATTCTTCTTGTTGTCGGTCAGTATGCCGGCCGCCCAGTTGTGGCTGTAAAACAGATGGGGCTGGGTAATGGTAATCCCGAAGTACATGTAGTCAAAAATAGCAGGGTCGATCTTTTTTTTCTCGAGCAGCCACCTGCGCGCTGTTTTTCCCGCCAGTTCGATGGAATTTTCATTCTGCATGCTTCCCTGCCAACGGACAAAAGGGGTAGAGTAATAACCATTGTAGGGTATATAGGCCTTTTCAAAAACGTTCATATAACATCCTCCCTGTTAGCAAAACACGTTGCCATCCTGTAACTATCCCTTGTTGCTTCCGTACCTTTAGAGTTGAGGAAGTATATACAATTTTTTCGGTTGTCAAGATTTTTTTGATCACCATCCGCTTGACGGCAGCGCCTGCTTTCGCATATACTCGCTTCCGTTTTAACAGATGTGCTATGTGTTATCCATGTAAAATCAGGATGATAGCGGGATATGAATAAACTTTCAGGAGGATGGGACGTGGCTAAGAAAATTGGGCGGTATGTTACTATTGCGGCGGTATTTGCTTTTATCTTCGGCATTACAGTCGGGTGCGATGCGAATGCGGAAAAAGACAAGACGGTTAAACAGATTATGGCGCCGGCGGGGAACGCCTCGGCGGCCTTGCCTGCCGGACAAAACGCAGCCCCGGCCGCAAAGGTGGATGGAGGCGCAACAGCCGTTGAAGTAGATGGACTGAAGCTCACGAATGCCGAAGTCGCCGCGCAAGTTGAGCAGAAATTGGCGCAAATTGCCGGACAGATACCCCCGGAGCGTTTGGAACAGGCCAGAGGGGATATCCGCAAGGGAATAATAGACGGGTTTGTTAATTTGACCCTCTTGAAAAAGGAGATAGCGACCAATAAGGTTGCGGCGAGTGAAAAGGAGATTACTGCCTTCATCGAGGAAGTTAAGGCGAATATGCCGCCTGGACAGACGATCGAGGGATTTATGCAGCAAAACAGCATGGATATGGCGAAATTTCGCGAAGAGGTCGGCAACAACATCAAGATAAAAAAGCTTATCCAGCAGGAGGCGGGGGGAAGCCTTAAGGCAACAGATAAGGAAATCAACGATTTCTATGCCACAAACAAACAGATGTTTTTAAAGCCGGAATCGGTGCATGCCCGGCACATTCTGGTGGCCAGTGAAGCGAAGGACGACGAAAAGACCAAGGCGCAGAAGTTGGCCAAGGCTGAAGGACTTCGTAAAAAATTGGTGGCCGGGGAGGATTTTGCGCAGTTGGCAGCCAAAGATTCCGATTGTCCAAGCAAGGAAAAAGGCGGAGATCTTGGAACATTTGGCCGCGGGCAGATGGTCAAGCCCTTCGAGGATGCCGCCTTTTCACAGGCGCCCAAGGCGATCGGCCCGATTGTCAAGACCGATTTCGGGTTTCATATAATCCAGGTGCTTGAACATAAGGCCTCCGAAACGCTAAAACTGGACGGCGAGATGAAAAAGAAGATTGCCGCCTTTATGGAACGGCAAAAGCAGGAAGAAAATTTTGAAAAAATGATGAAAAGGTTGAAGACGGGAACGAAGATAGTTATAAACGGTTAACGGGGGGACTCGAAATGAGACACCGCAATGCGGGCAAGGTATGTGATCGCCTCTGGTATCTCGGGCGCGAGGAATCGGGCGTTTACCTGCTGGAGGGGGATGATTGTTCGCTGATTATAAGCGGCGGGATGAGTTATCTGGCGCCTGTTGTTCTCGAACAGATGCGGGAGTTCCAAATAAATGAGGCGAAAATAGATAAACTTATCATTCTGCACGCCCATTTTGATCATGTGGGACTGGTTCCGTTCTTCAAGCGCCGCTATCCGGAGTTGCAGATTTTCGCCCTTGCCCGGGGGTGGGAGATACTGAAGATGGAAAAGGCGATTGGCACGATCAATTCCTCCAGCCTGATGGTAGCCAAAAGGGTAGGGGTTGAGGATTTGCTGAAGGGGATGGATCTGGAATGGCGGGATGATGTCAGCGGCTCCGTTGTTGAGGAGGGAAGCGTGCTCGATTTGGGTGGTTTGACGGTGCGGGTTTTGGAAACGCCGGGTCACTCCTCCTGCTCCCTTTCTGCGTACTGTCAGGAAATAAAAGCGCTTTTTCCGTCGGATGGAGGGGGAATCCCCTTCGAGGACATAATCGCCCCCGCCGGCAACTCCAATTTTACCCAATATCAGCAAAGTCTGGCGAAGCTTTCCTCTTTGCCGGTGGATATTTTCTGTGCCGATCATTATGGGTATGTAACGGGCGAAGAGGCAAATAACTATATCCAAAACAGCATGGAGTCGGCAAGGGAGCATCGAACGAAAATTGAGGCCATTTACCGGCGAACCGGTTCTGTGGAGGAAACGGTGCAAGAGGTTGTGGCCGCGGTCTATAAAGAACGTCCCAACTACTTTCTTTCCCCGGAGATATATGCCGGGGTTTACCGCCAGACAGTGCGGCACATTGCCTCGGCCATGGGGGAGAGATGAAATCCGTTGACATGCTGGCTTTCGATCTTGACGGCACGTTGATCGATTCAACCATTGATTTGACTGATTCTGTAAATCATGCCTTGTCAACGCTTGGTCTTGCCGAGATAACCGTGGAGGCCGTAAAAGGATATGTTGGCGACGGTGTTGCCGCGACCGTCCAGCGGGCATTGGGAGGTCAGGCGGACAAGTATTTTCCCGAGGCAATAGCGCTGTTTCGCGATTATTATGAGGGGCATCTGTTGGATCATACCGCCCTCTATCCCGACGTTGCTGATTTGCTTGACTATTTCGGTGATAAAAAAAAGGTTCTTGTGACCAACAAGACCGAAAAATATACGCTCAGGATAGTGAAGGCCCTGCGTATCGATGATTGTTTTCTCGATGTTTGCGGAGAGGACAGCACCCCTTTCAAAAAACCGGATCCCCGTCTTCTGGAGCTGATCATGGAAAAAAGGGGGGTTGTTCCGGCGCGCACGGTGATGATAGGCGACGGCGCCAACGATATTCTTTTGGCGAAAAGGGCGGGCGCGATAAGTTGCGCGTTTCTTAACGGGATAAGCGACAGGGAAAAACTGCTCAGTCTCGCCCCTGATTTCGTCTGCGAGCGGCTCTCCGATCTGAAGGCTTTTTTTTGCTGATCAATGCCAACTAATGCTCAACACCGTAAGAAAAACCATTGCTGATAATCTTCTCCTCAGACAGGGCGAACACGTTTTGGCCGCCGTCTCCGGCGGCCCTGATTCGGTCGCGTTGCTGAGAATCCTGGAAATTCTTGCCGGGGAATACTCTCTGAAAATCACTGTGGCGCACCTTAACCATGGTCTTAGGGGAGACGATGCCGATCGGGATGAGGATTTTGTACGCATCCTCAGTGAAAAAAGGAATATAGCATTCATAACAAAAAGGGTGGATGTTCGCGAGCGGCAAAAAAAAACCGGGAAGTCCATGGAAGAGAGCAGCCGGGAGGAGCGTTATCGCTTTTTGTATGAAACTGCCGCCGGATGCGGCGCTGAAAAGATAGCCACCGGCCACCATCGGGACGACCAGGTGGAGACGTTCTTTATCAATCTGCTCCGAGGCGCCGGTATGGACGGTCTCAAGGGAATTGCCCCAATTCGGGATGATTGTTTGATCCGTCCGCTGCTGTATGTCAGCCGCAGCGAGATTCTGGAGTTTTTAAACAGGGAGGGGCTTGCTTACAGGACGGACAGCTCCAACGCGGACCAGACTTTTTTGCGCAACAGCATCCGCAACTGGCTTCTTCCCGAATTGACGAAGCGCTACAACCCGCAGCTTGCAGCGGGGGTCGCTCGCACCGCCGAGATCATCCGGCAGGAAGACGATTATCTGCTTGGAGTTGTTCGGCAATTGGCAGCTTCCTGGGGGATAGAGCAAGACGATAGAGAAATTGCCATCCCGTTATCGGAATTTTTGCAGCAGCATCGGGCGATTCAGGCGCGCCTTATTAAATTTTCGTTGGAGGGGATAGCCGCTTTTGAAAAACGTATTGGCTGCCTTCATATAGAGGCGGTTCTGGAATTGTGCCATAAAAAAGACAACAAATTGCGCAAGCTTGATCTTCCCGCGCGGATATTGGTCGAAAAATGGGCGAAGGTCCTGAAGATCATGAAAGCGCCTGATCGGGTAATTGCTGATGGGGTTTCAAAGAGTAAAGGCGGTTTCGAGAGAGAGGTTGAAATTCCGGGGACGATCAGTCTGCCTGAAATCAATATGAATATCAGGGCAGAGATGATTGATAAACCGGGGTTTGCGGAGCTCAAGAGCCACCCGGAGGCGGCTTTTATCGATTATGACTGCCTCCATCCGCCGTTGTTCATAAGAAATTGGCGTTATGGCGACCGGATTGATCTTTTGGGGCTGGGAGGAACAAAGAAGTTGAAAAAATACTTCATTGATAGAAAGATTCCCGGCGCACTGCGGGGAACCATTCCCCTGCTGGTTGACGCTCAGTCGGTTATCTGGATTGCCGGCGAGCGGATAAGCCAGCGGGTGCGCATTACCGAAAAAACTAAAAAAGTGTTGAAAATAGAGTTGGTTTGAAGTAATCAAGAGCGCAATTGGAATGTGAGCGGTGGACGGTTTATAAACCGTTCCCCGTAGGTTGCGGTTCAGGGAAAAATTGTCGGATGTTCATAAAAGGAGAATAACAAATTGAATCCTCTACAGAAAAATATAGCGCTCTGGCTTGTGATCAGTCTGGTTTTCGTTATGATGTACCATCTTTTCAGCCAGCCGAAAATAGCGCAAACAGAGATGATCTATAGCGAGTTTTTAAGCAATGTTGAAAAATCACAGGTTTCCGAGGTGACGATTCAGGGAGAGAACATAACCGGTAAATTGACCAACGGCACGGTCTTCAAGACTTATGCCCCTAAAGATGCAGGCGCGATTGCCCTGCTGAAGGACAAGGGGGTGCGCATTTCCGCCAAGCCCGTTGATGATTCCCCCTGGTATATGACGCTGCTTGTCTCATGGCTGCCGATGCTCCTGCTGATCGGGGTCTGGATATTTTTCATGCGGCAAATGCAGGGAGGGGGGGGCAAAGCGATGGCTTTCGGCAAAAGCCGCGCTCGTCTGGTCAATGACAAATCAAAAAAGATTACATTCCTCGATGTAGCCGGGGTCGAAGAGGCAAAATCCGAACTGCAGGAGGTTATTGACTTTCTGCGCGACCCGAAGAAATACACCAGGTTGGGAGGGCGGATTCCCAAAGGACTATTGCTTGTCGGCCCTCCCGGGACAGGTAAGACTCTGCTGGCCCGGGCAATTGCCGGGGAGGCGGATGTTCCCTTTCTCAGCATCAGCGGCTCGGATTTCGTGGAGATGTTTGTCGGCGTCGGCGCCTCCCGCGTGCGCGATCTGTTTGTCCAGGGAAAGAAGAATGCCCCCTGCATAATCTTCATCGATGAAATAGACGCGGTGGGGCGTCATCGGGGGGCCGGTCTGGGCGGCGGACACGACGAAAGGGAACAGACCTTGAACCAGTTGCTGGTCGAGATGGATGGTTTCGAATCGAATGAGGGTGTAATACTGGTATCTGCTACCAACCGTCCGGATGTTCTGGATCCAGCCCTGATGCGGCCCGGCCGTTTCGACCGCCAGGTGGTGGTGCCGCTTCCGGACGTGCGCGGCAGGGAAAAGATCCTGGAGGTTCATGCCCGTAAGACGCCCCTCGAAGAGGACGTCAATTTCAGCGTTATCGCCCGGGGAACCCCGGGATTTTCCGGCGCCGACATAGAGAACCTGGTCAATGAATCGGTGCTGTACGCCGCCCGTTTCAACAAGGAAAAGGTCTCCATGTCCGACTTCGAGTATGCCAAAGACAAGGTGATGATGGGGACGGAGCGCAAGAGCATGGTGATCAGCGACGCGGAAAAGAAAAACACCGCTTATCACGAAACAGGTCACGCGCTTGTGGCCCGCATGCTTCCCGGAACGGACCCTATTCACAAGGTAACGATCATCCCCCGGGGAATGGCGCTCGGCCTTACCCAGCAACTGCCGGTTGATGAGAAGCATGCCTATCCGCGGGAGTTTCTTCTCAATAACATCGTCATACTCCTTGGGGGGCGGGCTGCCGAGGAAATTATCCTCAAGGATTATACAACCGGGGCCGGGAACGATATTGAGAGAGCTACCGGCCTGGCTCGCAAGATGGTCTGCGAGTGGGGGATGAGTGAGGCGATAGGCCCCCTGAGCTACGGCAAGAAGGAGGAACAGATTTTTCTGGGGAGGGAATTTGCCTCCCATAAGGATTACAGCGAAGAGACGGCCAAGAAGATAGATGCAGAGATAAACCAGATAGTCTTCTCCAGTTATGAGAAGGCAAAGGGCATCCTCTCGGAGAATATCGGTTTGCTCAACAGCATCGCCCTTGTCCTTCTCGAAAAAGAGGTATTGACCGGGCAGGAACTCGATGCACTCATCAAGGGCGAAACCCTCCCGCCAATTGAAGATGTCCGCCCGCAAATTGAGGAAGGCACTCCGGCAGAGACAACCTTATGAAAGAAGTGAATGACGACAATCTGCTGTTTCGGACGTCGCGCCGGGAGATTGTCCTGGGCGAGCGCACCCTGATCATGGGGGTCATCAATGCGACCCCCGATTCGTTTTCGGATGGCGGCCGTTACGCCTCGCCGCAAAAGGCCATCGAGGAAGGGATGCGGATGGTCGAAGAGGGCGCCGATATCCTGGACATTGGCGGCGAATCCACTCGCCCCGGTTCAGATGCGGTTTCCGTTGACGAAGAGTTAAAGAGGGTTATTCCGGTTATTCAGGGCCTTGCGGCAAAGCTCTCCATCCCGCTTTCCGTTGATACCATGAAGGCGGAGGTTGCCCGGGAGGCGCTGAGGGCAGGCGCGGAAATAGTAAATGAGGTAAGCTCTCTGAATTATGACGGGGCAATGGCGAAAACCATTTCGGCCGCGGGCGCGGGGGTGGTTTTGATGCATATGCGGGGCATCCCCAAGGTGATGCAGCAGGGCGACTTGACTTACCCTTCCCTGCTTGACGATATAGCGGCTTTCTTGCGGGAACGGATGGAAAGGGCCCGTTTGGATGGAATAGATTGGGCGCAAATAGCTGTCGATCCGGGAATCGGCTTCGGCAAGACGGCGGACGACAATCTGCGCCTTATTCGCCATCTCGGGGAGTTTAAAAAATTGGGAAGACCAATCCTTATGGGTGTTTCCCGCAAAGCCTTCATTGGCAAGATAACAGGGGGGCTGCCCGCCGAGCGTATCGAAGGGACGGCGGCCGCGGTAACGGCTTCAATCATGGGCGGGGCGCATATCGTCAGGGTGCATGATGTTTCCGTCATGAAAAAGGTGGTTCTGATGGCCGATGCAATCAGCAGGGCTTAAGATGGCCGCCGGCGTCGGAATTGATCTTGTAGCGGTTGCAAGGGTCGAGAGGATTCTCGCCAAATGGGGAGACGCATTCATTCGGCGCATTTACACGGTTGAGGAAATTGCCTATTGTCAGGCCAAGGCGCGGCCCGCCCTGCATTTCGCCGCCTGTTTCGCCGTTAAAGAGGCCTTTTTAAAGGCGCTGGGGACCGGATTGGGCGGAGGAATCGGCTTTAATGATATTGCCACGGTTCACGACGGCAACGGGAAGCCCGGTATCAAGCTGTCTGGAAAAGCCTCGGCTTTGCAGCGTGGCGGGTGCAGGGAAAAAGTTGCGGTAAGCATTTCGCATACAGACGATTTGGCGACCGCCATCGTTATTCTTGATAAATGAACGGGCGGATGCGGTTTTGACTGGAAATAGCTTCTTTGTTGCTCTGGTATCGGAAAACCCTGAACAGACCTTTCAGTTGGGAGTGGACATCGGCAGGATCCTGAAGGCGGGCGACTTTGTCGCGCTTAAGGGAGAACTGGGAGCGGGGAAAACGGTCTTTGTCCAGGGAATAGCCAAAGGTATGGGGGTTCCCGCTGCGTATGCGGTTGTCTCGCCGACCTTCACCCTGATCAACGAGTACCCGGGCGAGGCGGCGCCTCTTTATCACCTCGACGTCTATCGTCTTGCCGGAAGCGCGGAACTTATAGACGCAGGATTTGATGAAACTGTTTCCCGAAATGGGGTTACGGTTGTAGAGTGGGCTGAAAAAATTGCCGATTTTATTCCGGCTGGCGCCCTTTTTCTCGCCTTCAGATATCTCGACGAGACAAAAAGGAAAATACGCATTTCCACAGCAGGGGAATCATTTAGGCAGCGACTAAACGGCGTGGTTTTTAAGAAGCGCCGCTCGGAGGAGGGTTTTAATTAGATGGCTTTGATTGTACAGAAATATGGCGGTACCTCGGTTGCCAATCTGGAGAGGATTGCCAATGTGGCAAAAAAGGTAATCCGCATAAAAGAGGAAGGAAATGAGGTGGTTGTTGTCCTGTCGGCCATGTCCGGCGAGACGGATCGCCTTATTAAACTTGCCCGGCAGGCGGCGGATGAACCAAACCTGCGGGAGTACGATTCGCTTATTTCCACCGGCGAGCAGGCAACGGTAACGCTCTTGGCCATCATGCTCAATGGCATGGGCCATAAGGCAAAATCCTTCCTGGGGTTTCAGGTTCCCGTAATTACCGATCAGGCCTTCAGCAAGGCCCGCATCTTAAGCGTGCAGAAAGAGGTTGTACTGAAGGAGCTGGCAGAAGGAACGATTGTGGTTGTCGCGGGTTTTCAGGGGAGGGATGGCGACAACAACATAACCACGCTGGGCAGGGGAGGCTCCGACACCAGCGCCGTGGCGCTGGCAGCGGCGCTGAATGCGGATGTATGCGATATATATACTGATGTTGACGGTGTATATACAACTGATCCGAACATCTGCAGTAAAGCCCGGAGACTTTCCCGGATAACCTACGACGAGATGCTGGAAATGGCCAGGGCGGGCGCCAAGGTGCTGCAGCCGCGTTCGGTGGAGCTGGCAAAAAAATTCAACGTGCCGGTCTATGTAAAATCCTCTTTTTCTGATGAAGGGGGGACGCTTGTAACAAAGGAGGCTGAAAATATGGAGAAGGAAATCGTTTCCGGCGTGACGTATGATCGCGACCAGGCCAAGATAACGGTTATTCATGTTCCGGACCGTCCCGGGATTGCGGTCGCCATCTTTGCGCCGCTGGCAGAACATAATATCATGGTGGACATGATCATCCAGAATGCGAGCATCGCTGGCTATACGGACATGACCTTCACCGTTTCCCGCAAGGAAGTTCTTGAGGCCAAACGGATTATCGGCGAGGCTGTTCAGGCGATCGGCGCGGATAAACTGGAAGTGGACGAGAACGTTGCCAAGGTTTCCGTGATCGGCAGCGGCATGATCAGCCATGCCGGGGTTGCGGCAAAAATTTTCCAGACGCTTGCCAACGAAAGGATCAACATCCTGATGATCAGCACCTCCGAAATCAAGGTTTCCTGCGTTGTCGAGGCGAAGTACGCGGAGTTGGCCGTGACCGCCCTGCACGATGCCTTTGAACTGGAAAAAGAGCGTTGAAATGATGGTCTCCACAGGACAGCGAGCCGGCATGTTTGCCGTTTTGCTTGTCTGCCTGGCAATTTATGGATTTTCGTCCTTCACCCTTGGACAGCCGCGGCAAGGAGAACCCATACCTCTGGTGCTGCAGGATGCGGATTTTATTGCAGTCGAACTCCGCGGCTTTCAGGGCGAGGGAATCTATTTCCTCCCCGCCGCCGCCGCGCCTCAAAGCCTGATTGAGGCCGCCGGTGTAAAAACCCCCGGCTATAAAGAAAGTCTATTGGGGGCAAAGATTTCTCAGGGCGCCCTTTTTACGGTTGCTGGCGACGGCAGTTTGCAGAGAGGGGAGATGTCCGCCGCAACAAGGGTGGCGTTGGGCATCCCGCTTGACGTCAATCGGGCCTCGGCAGGCGACCTGGCTCTGGTCCCCGGCATTGGGGAGGGGGACGCGGCGCGAATTGTGCAGAGACGCCGGGAGAAGGGGAGTTTCTCCAGTTTGGCTGATCTTTTGGATATCCCGGGAATTAAAGAGAAAAAACTTGAGAAAATAAGGGACTGCTTGACAACGGGTTTGAGCAGGTAGGTTTATTTAAAAACCTTTAATTCTTCTCGTTCCGGTACTGTTCAAGGTAGCGAAGCACCCTTTTTACATAGGTCTGGGTTTCTTTGTAGGGAGGGATGCTGTTGTTATAGCGCAGGACGGCATTTTCGCCGGCGTTATAAGCCGCCAGGACCAAAGGCAGATTGCCCTTGAATAAGGTGGACAGGTAACGCAGATAGCGGACCCCGCCGTCTATATTGCTTTCCGGATGAAAGGAGTCGGCTACCTGAAGGGAAGCCGCGGTGGCCGGCATGAGCTGCATGAGCCCCCGGGCGCCGACGGGTGAGACGGCCTTGTGATTGAAATTCGATTCAGCCTTGATTACAGCCTTGACAAGGGTTGAATCAACGGCGTACCTCTCGGAAGCTTGATTAATTAGGGATTCGTAATCGGAAATCTTCCCGGGGACCTTTAAAAGCACCCGCTTTTCCCTCATTACAAGGACATAAGGGGCGCCGTTGTCTGTCGGTACATTAGTCAGGTGGATAACGCCTTCAGGATCAGTGTATCGGTAAATATCTGAATAGGCTGACGTTGCCGCCGACAGGAATATGGCGACAATGCAAAAAAAGAAAAATTTTTCAGTCAGGATATGTCTTCTGGATTTCATTACTCCCTGTCGCTCCCCGTCTTGTGCCTTGACTATACCCCAACAGTGATCGTTTATTCAAGCTTTTTATAATCTTCCGTTTTCGCCCTGCTGCCGCCCCGTTGCTTTTTTACCGTGTCATTGTCCTTGACAGGGATAATTTATGGTGTTAAGGAACGCCACGATTGCAGTAATTGATGTCGGGGCGTGGCGCAGTCTGGTAGCGTATCTGAATGGGGTTCAGAGGGCCGGTGGTTCAAATCCACTCGCCCCGACCAATAGTAAAATAAACCGCCGAAAGGGCGGTTTTTTAATATTTTTCGCATCTTCCCTATATCCATTGGTTGACATAGAAGAGTCGGATGAATATAAAGGCGATAAGAAAATGCGAGGGTGGCGGAATTGGGAGACGCACTGGACTTAGGATCCAGCCCGTTTGCGCGGGTAGGGGTTCAAATCCCCTCTCTCGCACCATACTTGGCCCGGTATTGAGATAAACATAAGGAGTGTGCTGCCGTGAGTGAAATTGTTGAACCGAAGATCGATGATGTCAGTTCCGTAAAAAAGAGGATTTCTTTTGAGATTCCCTGGGATGACGTTAAACATGAACTGGACAAGGTTTATCAGAAGGCCGGAAAAACAGCCAGGATCAAAGGATTCAGGCCAGGCAAAATACCCCGTAATATAATGGAAAAATACTACCGCCAGGACGTAGAGGTGGATGCTATTTCCAATCTTGTCAATCGTTATTACTGGGAGGCGATCCAGAAGCATAACATCGCTGCGGTAAGTCAGCCCCAGATAGAACAAGAGGGTATAGAGCAGGAAAAGAACTTTACCTTCACCGCCACGGTTGACGTTGAACCGCAAATAGAGCCGGTGGGCTATACGGGTTTGGAACTGGAAAGGCAGGCACCCGTTGTCAACGACGACGAACTGGAGGCAAACATGCAGCAGATGCGCCAGATGTTTGCCGTTTTGGAGAACCCTGCCGAAGAAAGAGGCGTTCAGACCGGTGATTTTGTCACAATCGGTTTTGAAGGCGCCCTCGCCGGGGAAAAGCTCCCCGAACTGAAGGCGGAAAACCATCTTTTGGAAATAGGCTCCGGGTCTTTTATCCCCGGTTTCGAAGAACAGTTGATCGATGCTCCCAAGGGCGCGACCAGGAATATTGAGGTTACCTTTCCCGCGGATTATCAGGCAGCGCATCTGGCCGGAAAAGATGTCCAGTTCGCAGTTGCGATAAAGGATATTCGCGTCAGGAGACTTCCTGACCTCGATGATAAATTTATCAAAAATTTCGGGAAATATACATCCCTGGACGAGTTGCGGGCGGATGTCCGGAAAAGAGCCGAGGAAGAAAAAAAGAAGCGCCTCGACGCGGCGTTTGTCAAGCAGATCAGTGATAAACTGCTCGAACATAATATTTTTGAGGTTCCGGAGGTATTTGTTGAACAGCAGGTTTATTATATGGTTTCCGATGCGCACAGCAGAATGGTTTCCGAAGGGATGGACCCCAAGAAGGCCGAGGAATTGGCAGCCAATTTGCGTGCTCCTTTCCGGGACGAAGCGGCCAGGATAGTCAAGACAACTATTTTGTTAGACAAGATTGCCCAAAAGGAGGCGATCGCGGCAACGGATGAAGAGTTGGATGCCCGGATCCGGGAATTTGCGCTTCAGCGTTCCCAGGACTATGAAACATTCAGAAAATCTCTCGAAAAGGACAACCTTGTGGAAAATATCCGGGGTGAACTTGTCAACCGTAAGACCTATGAATTCATAGAGGCCAAGGCGAATGTAACGGTCCGGGAGGCTGAAAAAATCGAAAGCGGGGATGCTGTAAAATGAGTTTGATACCTATGGTTGTAGAACAGGATGGCCGCGGGGAGCGGGCCTTTGATATCTATTCCCGGCTCCTGCGGGATCGGATCATCTTTCTGGGCACGGCAATCGATGACGATGTAGCGAATCTGGTGATTGCCCAGATGCTTTTTCTGGAATCCGACGATCCCGACAAGGACATATTTTTCTATTTGAACTCTCCGGGCGGCAGCGTCAGCGCCGGGATGGCAATTTATGATACCATGCAGTACATCAAGCCCTCGGTAAATACCGTCTGCATGGGGCAGGCGGCCAGCATGGGCGCCCTGCTGCTCGCGGCGGGGCAAAAAGGAAAGCGTTATGCCCTGCCCCATTCCCGGATCATGATCCATCAACCGCTGGGCGGATTCCAGGGGCAGGCCACCGATATCGGCATTCAGGCTCGCGAGATTCTGAGATTGAAGGAGGAGCTGAATCAGATCCTTGCCGATTTGACCGGTCAACCACTCGAAAAGATTGCTGCCGATACCGAGCGTGATTATTATATGTCGGGGACAAATGCCGTAGAGTATGGCATTATCGATGAAGTCATCTTGAAGAGGGCTTAACAAAGTTTGCTGAAGGGGTTCCATAATGGGAAGAAAACCAAAGGATTCTGGCTACGAAAAGGGGATATTGTACTGTTCTTTTTGCGGCAAGGGACAAAATGAGGTCAAAAAACTTGTCGCCGGTTCGACATCTTATATATGCGATGAATGTGTTGAGCTTTGCCGTTCGATCATTAACGAGGAAAATCAGGAAGATAAAGGTCAAATTTCCGGAGGATTTCCGGAGCCGAGGGAGATTGTCAAGTTTCTTGACCAGTATGTAATCGGTCAGGAAAGAGCCAAGAAAATTCTCTCCGTGGCGGTTTACAATCATTACCGGAGGCTCTCTGCCGGCGCGGATGTGGGAGGGGTGGAAATTCAGAAGAGCAATATCCTGCTGATCGGGCCAACCGGTTCCGGGAAGACGTTGCTTGCGAAAACTCTGGCCAGGATGCTCAATGTTCCGTTTACCATTGCCGACGCGACGACGCTGACGGAAGCGGGATATGTCGGCGAGGATGTGGAAAATATCATCCTCAGCCTGCTGCAGAATGCCGATTATGATGTGGAGAAGGCATCCCGGGGGATTGTCTATATCGACGAGATCGACAAAATTGCCAGAAAGTCGGGAAACCCATCGATAACACGCGATGTTTCCGGTGAAGGCGTGCAGCAGGCGCTCTTGAAAATTATTGAAGGGACGACGGCGAGCATCCCCCCCAAGGGGGGCAGAAAACACCCCCAGCAGGAGTTTATCCAGGTAGATACGACGAATATCCTCTTTATTTGCGGCGGCGCCTTTAACGATCTTGAAGGAATAATTTCCCGCCGGATTGGCTCCAACTCCATCGGTTTTGGATCGGAGCTCCGCAGCAACAAAGAGAAAAACAAGGATGAGCTGCTCCGCAAGGTGCAGCCTGAAGACCTTCTCAAGTTTGGATTGATCCCGGAATTTATCGGCCGGCTGCCGGTAATTTCGACGCTCAAAGAGTTGACACACGATGATCTGATCCGAATTCTGCTGGAACCGAAGGATGCCCTTGTCAAACAATATCAAAAACTTTTCGAGTTGGATGGGGTAAAATTGAAGTTTACCGAGGGCGCCCTGAAAGCCGTTGCGGAGCTCTCTCTGGAGAGAAAATCCGGCGCCCGCGGCTTGCGGGCGATTATGGAAAACACCCTGCTTGAGATAATGTATGAGCTTCCTTCCCGCGATGATGTTCTGGAATGCATCGTCAGCGAAGAAGTTGTGAAAAACGATGAAAAACCTATTCTCCTTCTCGAAAAAAAATCCGAGACGGCTTAACTATCACAGGAAATAATAAATGACCTCCAGAAAAGAAGCAACAGAGTTTAAGCAGATTGATGCGGAAATGCCGCTTTTACCGCTCCGGGATGTGGTGGTTTTCCCGCACATGATTGTCCCGTTGTTTGTGGGCAGGGAAAAGTCAATTGCCGCCCTTGAATCCGCCATGAAAGAAGAAAAAGAGATCTTCATGGTTGCGCAAAAAAATGCCCAAAAAGATGAGCCATGTGAAGACGATATATACAGCGTTGGCACAATCGGGATTATAATTCAGTTGTTGCGTCTGCCCGACGGCACCGTCAAGGTGCTGGTGGAGGGAAGAAAAAGGGGAATCATCAGGAATTACGTCTTCTGCGAAGAGCATTTCCTCGTTGTGGTGGATGAACTCGAGGAAACGGGGAAAGAGGATGCCCTCCGAATTGAGGCGCTGATGAGAAGCATTGGCTCTGCGTTTGAAAACTATGCCAAAATGACCGGCAAGGTTCATCTGGACATGGCGGGAACGGTATCATCCATTGACGACCCCTCGAAGCTCGCCGACATCGTCATCTCCCAAATCAACGCCAAACTGGACGACAAACAGCGAATCATTGAAATCGCAAATATTCCCGACAGAATGGAAGCAATCTACAAATTGATGCTTTCCGAGATAGAGATCCTGCAGGTTGAAGAAAAAATAAAAAAACGGGTCAAAAAGCAGATGGAAAAGACCCAGAAGGATTACTACCTCAACGAACAGATGCGGGCCATTCAGAAGGAAATGGGCGAGAAGGACGACTTTAAAAGCGAAGTCATCGATCTGGAAAAAAGGCTGAAACAGAAAAAACTCCCCGAGGAGGCCGCCAAAAAGGTCAAGCAGGAAATCAAAAAGATGCAGATGATGGCGCCGATGTCCGCTGAGGCCACCGTCGTGAGAAATTACATCGACTGGCTTTTGGACATGCCGTGGGAGGAGAAAACTGAAAACAACTATGCGTTGAAGGAGTCCGAGACGATTCTGGAAGAGGATCATTACGGCCTCAAGAAGGTGAAGGAGCGAATCATCGAATACCTCGCCGTTCAGACCCTCGTCAAAAAGAACAGGGGCTCCATTTTATGTCTGGTCGGGCCTCCGGGGGTCGGCAAGACCTCTATCGCCAAATCGGTAGCGCGGGCGACAAACCGGAAGTTTGTCAGGTTTTCGCTGGGCGGGGTGCGGGACGAGGCGGAAATAAGGGGGCATCGGCGCACCTACATCGGGGCAATGCCCGGAAAAATCATCCAGCTCTTGAAAAAGGCGGGGAGCAGCAACCCCGTTTTCTGCTTGGACGAGGTCGATAAGGTGAGCTCCGATTTTCGCGGCGACCCCTCGGCGGCGCTGCTCGAGGTTCTCGATCCGGAGCAGAATAATGCCTTCAACGACAATTATCTCGAAGTTGATTACGACTTGTCTGATGTGATGTTCATTACGACGGCGAATGTTTTGCAGACGATTCCCGCGCCGCTTCAGGACCGGATGGAGGTAATCCGGATTGCCGGTTATACCGAGCAGGAGAAGCTCAATATTGCAGTCAAATTTCTTGTCCCCAAGATTATCGAGGCCAACGGGCTGAGCAAAGAGAAACTGGTTTTTACCGAAGGCGCCATTCTGACGATGATCCGCAACTATACCAGAGAAGCGGGAGTCCGCAACCTGGACAGGGAAATATCCTCCATTTGCCGCAAGGTTGCCAGGAAGGTGGTATCGGAAGGGGTAAAAACATGCATAAAGATATCGGCCAACGCTGTCTCGGGATATCTCGGCGTGCCGAAATTCCGTGATAATGAAAATGAAGGAATGGATCGCGTCGGATTGACTATTGGCCTTGCCTGGACGGAGGTGGGCGGGGAACTTTTGACGCTCGAAACAACGGTAATGAAGGGCTCCGGCAAGATGACCCTGACGGGGAAATTGGGCGATGTCATGCAGGAATCCGCCCAGGCCGCGCTGACCTATGTGCGTTCCCGCTCCGGCGAATTGGGACTGGCTGAAGGTTTTTACAAGGATACGGATATTCACGTGCATGTTCCCGAGGGGGCGATCCCGAAGGATGGGCCGTCTGCCGGCATTGCCATGGCGACTTCGATTGCGTCGGCGCTCACGAATCGCAAGGTGAGGGGCGACCTGGCAATGACCGGGGAAATCACCCTGCGGGGAAGGATTCTGCCCATCGGCGGTTTGAAGGAAAAACTGCTGGCGGCCCACCGGGTGGGAATAAAGACAGTTATAATCCCCAAAGACAACGAGAAGGATTTGAGCGAGGTCCCGGCGAATGTGCTGAAGAAGATTAAAATCATTTTCGTTCAGCATGTCGATGAGGTGATGAACGCCGCTTTGCTGCCCAAGGAAGAGAACAAGGCAGATATCGGGGGCGTTCCTGTGAGCAGCAAGATCGCGGAAACGGCCCCCTTGCCCTGCTGAAGGTGAAAGACGATTAGGCCTGCTTTCGAACTTAGTTCTTGACAAGAATTGCAATCATTGCTAAGGAGCACTCCGCTGCTTGATAATATGGGCGGGTAGCTCAGTTGGGAGAGCGCCACGCTTACACCGTGGATGTCACAGGTTCAAGTCCTGTTCCGCCTACCATGGAAAAAGCGTGATTCTCCCGGGCCCTTCGCTCAGGTTTATGGGCTTGAGGAGATTATGAGCAGATAAATTTTCTATTTACGGGGTCGTAGTTAAGTTGGTTATAACGCCGGCCTGTCACGCCGGAGGCCAGGGGTTCAAGTCCCCTCGGCCCCGCCAAAATGAAAACAGGGGGTCAGGAAGCAATTCCGGCCCCCTGTTTTTTTATTTCTGAAACGATTTACCTTCAAAAGAGCTGGCCATTGAAATCTTCGTTTCATGTAGTAATCTAATTTAAATCATGATAAACGTATCACACTATGTAATCATATAAATAGTAAAATAAGGTTCTTTCGGCATTTTATGAGGGATGCCATGACTGCATGTCCTGGACATCATATATAATATTCGAGTGAGCGG